>JACRCY010000086.1 GCA_016218785.1 Deltaproteobacteria bacterium | reverse complement strand
GCCCCGGTCACGACCAGCATGACGCGGCAGGCGGCGAGCTCCTCATGCCGCCGCAGCTCCCGGCACACCTCCAGGCCGTCAAGGTCCGGCGTGTCGGCGTCGAGGATGAGGAGCGCCGACGCGCGTCGGCGGACGGCGTCGAGCGCCGCGCGCGCGGAGGTGACGACCTCGTGCGTGAGCGCCGCCCGCGCCAGAGGTTCCGCGGTCAGGAGCCGCAGGATCTCGGGGTTGCCCACGGTGACGATGTGCTTCATCTCCCATCTCCCCCCGCCACCCCTGGTTCAGGGGGTCGCGGCAGCCCAAAGACCTCGGCGAGGACCAGCTCCACGCTCCGGCGGCTGACCGGCTTGCGCAGGAAGTAGCGGGCGCCCAGCGCGCGCGCCTGCGCCTCGGCCTCGGGCGACTCCTCGGTGGTGACCACGCACAGGGTGGTCGCCGCGAACGCGGGGTCGGCCTGCATCATGCCGAGCAGCTTCATGCCGTCCAGGACCGGCATGTTGATGTCGAGGAGCACCAGGTCGTACGGGGACGCCGGTGTGGCCTTGAGCGCCTGGAGCGCGGCCAGTCCGTTCTCCGCCTGGTCGACGACCACGTCGGGCAGGCGCCCGACGGCGTGGGCCAGCAGCAGGCGCATCGCCGTCGAGTCGTCGACGATGAGAATGCGTCGGGGCGGGCTCATGGCGCGCTCCTGCGGCGCGGCCAACGGCGCTGGGCCGCCCGGCGGCGCGGTGTCATGGGAGCAGCTCCGCACCCAGGTCCATCAGGCGCCGCCCCGAGAGGCGGACGCGCAGGAGCCCGCGCCAGAAGCCGGCGTCCGCGTGGTGGTAGCGATGGACGTTGAGGGTGGCCGCCATCGCGCTCAGCCCGGTGCACTCTGCCACGGCCCGGATCAGGTCGAGGTCGGGATCGAAGTAGCCGCGCCGCGCGCGGCGCCGCAGCAGCCGCGCCACCGGCCGGGCGTGCGGGTAGAGGCAGTGCCGCAGCACCGCGTCCTCGAAGGCCTCGGGACCGACCCCGAACCGCTCGCAGCAGGCCTCGCGGAAGGTCGTCGGCATCATGGGCATCCGGACCGCGTCCGGCGACGCGGGCGGCCGGCGACCGGGGCCCGGCGCGCCGGGCCCGTGCGGAGGTCAAGCGGACTCATCACCTTGGGGCGGCACCCCGGCCGCCGGGCCGGGCTGGCGGGTGTCGAGCGTGATGCGGTAGGCATAGACGAACCGGCACCGGTCGTCGTCGTCGCCGCCACCGCGGTAGTAGAACCGCTCGTGCAGGATCCACGCGGCGTACCGCGCCACGTCGGCGTCGACGCACTCGAGCCACGAGTACTCTCCCCGGACGAGGTCGACGCGGTGCTCGGTCTCGAGCCGGCGGCTCGGCTCGGCGGCCACGCCCGCGTACCACCCCGGTCCGCCCCAGCAGCGGTCGTGCAGGCAGCCGGCGGCCAGCCACGGATCGTCGAAGGGCCCCTGGCGCGCACCCATTGGCCGACCTCAGCCTCTACCAATGGAGTCGACCGGGAGGCCCGTCGCGCTCCGCCAGGCTCGCCGGCCGCGCGCCGGGCTGCCGTGCAGGCGACCCCGACGAGGCGATGCGGCAGGCAGCCAGCGGGAGGCACGCAGTCGGCAACTCTGACCTCCGATCGGCATGCGCCAACCACTTCGATTGTCGCCTTTCTCACCACGGGAATGCTAGTGCGCTAGCTTACCAAGGTTACGTCTTTCTGCACGGGACAGCCATCCAGGCCGGTGGATTCACATTGTCGACCTACTGCCGGTCAGGAAAGAGATCCGCACCCCCGATGGGAGCATCATGATGACCGCGCGGGGGGCGGAGGGAACCGATGGACCAGCTCCTCTCGCACTTCGCCGTCGCCGGCTTCCGCCTCGCGGGGTGACTGGGTGCCAGGCGAGGCGACACTGCGGGGGGCTGGCGTGGTGGCCGCTCCGAGGACGGTTTGACTCTGCCCCCGTACTTCTCGTAACGTGGAGGCGCGATGGCCGACCCGGACACGCGCGCCACCCTCCTCGTGGTTGACGACGAGGAGATCATTCGCGACCTGCTCGCGCGGACCTTCGAGGGCGTCTACACGGTCCGCACCGCGGCCTCGGGCAGCGAGGCGCTCGCACAGGTGGCCCTCCGCCCGGTGGACCTCCTCATCACCGACCAGAAGATGCCGGGCCTGACGGGCGTCGAGCTGATCGTCAAGGCGCGCGAGATCCAGCCCGACCTCGAGGCCATCGTCCTGTCGGCCTACACCGACCCGCCCGACCTGATCCAGGCGATCAACGAGGGGCGCGTCTACCGCTACGTCACCAAGCCGTGGAACACGCCCGAGCTGCTCATGACGGTGCGCAACGCCCTCGAGGCGGTGCGCCTCAGGCGGGAGCGCGAGGAGCTCGTGCGGCGGCTCGAGCGCCGCCTCGAGGCGCTCTCGATCCTCTACGAGGTGACGTCGCAGGCGGGCGCGCCGCGCAGCTACGCCGAGATCATCGACACCCTGACCCAGTCCCTCCACCGCATCCTCGGCTTCGACCTCGCCGCGTCGCTCATCGTGGTGCGCGAGCCGAAGCAGGCGGTGATGCACCTCCACTGCCGCACGCCCGTCGACGAGGCCACCCTCCTACAGACCCGCGACCGGGTCATCGAGGTCTACGGTGAGCTGACCGGCAGCGCGCTCCACGAGGGCGAGCTGCTCATGAACCTCACGGGCGAGCGGCTCGCGGGCGCGAGCGCGCTCACCGTCCGGAGCGCGACCCACGTCCCGCTGATGGTGGACGGCAAGCCGGTGGGGCTGGTCTACCTGGCCTCCGGCGAGGTCGACGCCTTCCCGGCCGACGACCAGAAGCTCCTCTACATCCTCGCCAACCAGACCTCCGACGCGGTGCGCCGGCTCGCCCAGCGCATCGAGGAGGAGCGCCGCAAGATGGCCCTGATGGTCGAGTCCATGGCCGACGGGGTCGTCATGACCGACGAGAGCAACGAGGTCTACCTCATCAACCCGTCGGCGCGGCGCCTGCTCGGCATCGAGGCCACCGTCGAGGTCACCACCAGGTTCCTCAAGGAGCGCCTCGGCTTCTACCCGTTCGACCTGGTGCGCGGCTGGGAGCTCAGCGGCGCCGAGACGCTGCGCGAGGAGATCAAGGTCGGGGAGCGCATCCTCCATTCGATCCTGTCGCCGGTGATCGATCCCGACGGCAAGCTCGTCGGCGTGGTGGTGGTGCTGCGCGACATCACCGAGCAGAAGGAGCTGGAGCGCCAGAAGGACGAGTTCGTCTCCATCGTCTCCCACGAGCTGCGGACGCCGCTCACCTCCATCGCCGGCTCGCTCGACATCGTGCTCAAGGCCTACGCCGGCGGCCTCACCGACAAGCAGCGCCGCTACCTCGAGATGGCGCGCGAGTCGTGCAGCAAGCTGAACATGATCGTGGACGACCTGCTCGACGTCACCAAGTTCGAGCGGGGCAAGCTGTCGATGCGGATGGGGGCGGTGCGGCTCGACGCGCTCGTCTTCGACGCGGTCGAGAAGTACCGCCCCGCCGCCGAGGAGAAGAAGGTGCAGCTCACGTACCACGCCGAGCGCCCCTCGATCACGCTGGTGGCCGACGCCGACCGCCTGATGCAGGTGCTCGGCAACCTGCTGTCGAACGCCATCAAGTTCACCCCCCCGGAGGAAGGGCGGATCGACGTCGAGGTCTTCGGCCCCAACATCACCGACCGCCACGTCGGCGTGTCCGTCTGGAACAACGGCGAGTCGATCCCGGAGAGCGCCCAGGAGCGGGTCTTCGACAAGTTCGAGCAGGTGCGGTCGGAGGGCACGCGCCACATCGGCGGCACCGGCCTCGGCCTGGCCATCTCCCGCGGCATCGTGGAGGCGCACGGCGGTCGCATCTGGGTGGAGCAGACGGGCGGCCAGGGGACCAAGTTCGTCTTCACGCTCCCGGCGGCGCCCGAGCCCGCGCCGCCCGTCGAGGCCGAGGCGCCCCACGAGGCGGGCGCGCTGCGGCGCCACGTGCTCGTGGTGGACGACGACCGCTACACCACCTACATCCTCAAGGGCCTGCTGATGGCGGCCGGCCACAAGGTCAGCCTGGCCCACGACGGCGAGGCCGCGATCGCGCTGGCCCGCGAGAAGCACCCCGACCTGGTCACGGTCGACCTGCGCATGCCGGGGGTCGACGGCTTCCAGCTCGTCGAGATCCTCAAGCACGACCCCGAGACGAGCAAGCTGCCGGTGGTGGTGCTGACCGTGCTCGAGGAGCGCGACCGCCAGCAGCTCCAGGCCGCCGACGCGCTGCTCGCGAAGCCGATCAACGTGGACGAGTTCCAGGCCGTCATCGCCCGCCTCCTCGCGGAGCGCAGCCGGGCGCGGCAGGCGCGCATCCTGGTGGTCGACGACGACCCGGGCATCCGCATGATCTGCGGCGAGGTGCTGGAGAACGCCGGCTACGTGGTGCGCGACGCCGAGACCGGGGCCAAGGCCCTGACCGAGGCGCGGCGCTGGCGGCCCGACCTCATCCTGCTCGACGTGATGCTGCCCGAGATGGACGGGTTCACCGTGGCCAAGCGGCTGCGCGAGGAGCGCGCCACCGCGGTCACGCCGGTGATCTTCATCTCGGCGCGCGGCCAGACCAAGGACAAGGTGCAGGCCTTCAAGCTGGGCGCCGACGACTACCTGGTGAAGCCGTTCGACGCCGCGGAGCTGCAGGCCCGCGTCGAGAAGGCGCTCGAGCGGCGCGAGCGCGAGTATCTGGCCTCCCCCACCACGCGGCTCCCCGGATCGCAGGCCATCGAGCAGGAGATCGTGCGGCGCCTGGCCGGCGGCGGCGACTTCGCCTTCTGCTACCTCGACCTCGACAACCTCAAGGCCGTCAACGACTACTACGGCTACGCCAAGGCCGACGGCATCATCAAGCAGACGGGCGACCTGGTGCGCGAGGTCATCGCCCGCGAGGGGTCCGAGGCCGACTTCATCGGCCACATCGCCGGCGACGACTTCGTCTTCATCACCACCACCGACCGCGTCGACACGGTGTGCCGCACGCTGATCGAGACCTTCGACCGGCTGGTCCCCCTCTACTACAACAAGGTGGACCGCGAGCGGGGCTTCATCGAGACGCTCGACCGGTACGGCGACCGGCGCAAGTTCGCCATCATGAGCGTCTCCATCGCGGCGCTCTGCGGCGGGCGCGACCGCTTCGCGAGCCACAACGACCTGGCGACCGCCGCCGCCGAGCTGAAGCGGGTGGCCAAGGCCATTCCCGGGAGCGCCTACGTGCGGGACGGCGTAGTCGTCGTGCCGGCGGGCGCCGCGGCGCCCACGGGCTGAGGCTTGAACGCTGAAGGCCGAACGTTGAACCCTTCAACCACGTCTGCTCGAGCCATCCCCCCCGCAAGTTGTGTACGTCCTAGCCGGGCCCCGTCGTGCAGCGGAGCGGGGCCGGGCGCGGGACCGGGGTGCGAGGGGTCGGGCGCTGGCGGCCCGTTTGATCGAGGCCGAATTGCACAGGGTGTGCAGTTGGCCGGTCATCAAGGTCTTGATCGGGCTCCAACTGCACATCCCGCGCAATTCGGGGCGGATCAAACCGAAGCCGCGCAGCTCAGGGCCGAACAACCACCGCCGCGCAATCGGGAACGGGCCGGGGCGGGCGAGGATGTGCCAAGTTGTCGCTCGCGCGAGTTCCGGTGGGCATGGGCCGACCCACTCTCCGTGCAAGTTGTCTCCCGCGCAGGTTCGGGTGGGCTTGGCCCCGGGAACTCCACCCCCTTCCCGCAACCCCCGCCTCGAGACGGCTAGCGCCTTGCGCCTCCGCGACAAGCTGATCGCCCTCTGCGCGCTCGTGGCCGCGGTGCCCCTCGCCACCGTCGGGCTCCTGACGGTCCGCTGGAACCAGGACGCCCTCGAGGACGAGATCCGCGCACGCCAGGACGCGGTGGCCCACCACGCGGCGCAGACGCTCGCCGCCGACCTCGGCGGACTGGTGCAGCGTGTGGACGGCGCGGCCGGGACCTTCGCTTGGGGCACTCTCAGCGACGAGGAGGCGCGGGGTGCCCTCGGCCTGGTCGGCCGCCAGGACGATCGGGTGAAGATCGTCGCGCTGCTCGATGAGCAGGGCAAGCTGCGGTTCTCCACGCGCGACTTCCTGGCGCCCGCCGCCCCGGGCGCCGGCCCGAGCCTCCGCGCCGAGCGCCCCGACGTGGAGCAGTTCGTGGCGCGGGCCCCGGTGTGGCGCGCGCTCGCCGAGGGGAGCGGCGTGGTCGTGGTCTCGCCCGTCTACCCCGGCCCCAAGGGCGGTCGCCCGTCCTTCTCGCTCGCGATGCCGCGCAAGGGCCCCGACGCGACCGGCTTCGTCGTGGCGGCGGAGGTCGAGCTCGGCGAGCTGGCGTCACGGGTCGTGCGCGGCGCGGAACGGGCCCGGGTGACCGTCGTCGACGCCGAGGGGCATGTCGTCGTGGACACCGGTCCCCTGCCCGACCAGCCCGGCACCGACCAGCGCGGCCGCGCGGTCGTGCGCGACTTCCGCGCGCGCCAGCCGGGCAACGCGCGGCGCTACGCCGAGGGCGGCCGCACCACCATCGCCGCGTACGCGCCCGTGGGCACGCTCGGCTGGGGCGTCATCGTGGAACGCGACGCGCGCGAGGCGTTCGCGCCGGCGAGCCGCATGCGCCTGCTCACCCTGGCCTGGACGCTCGTCTGCACCGCCGTCGCCATGCTCCTGGCCGTGCTCTTCGCCCGCCGCCTGACGGGCGCCCTCGCCCGCCTCGCCGACGGCGCGCGCGAGCTGGGCAAGGGGAAGCTCGACCACCGCGTCGAGGTGAGCGGGCGCGACGAGGTGGCGGAGCTGGGCCGCACCTTGAACACCATGGGGAGCGAGCTGCTCGCCTCGCGCGATGAGATCCTGCGCTGGAACAAGGAGCTCGAGCAGCGGGTCGAGGAGCGGACCCGCGAGCTGAAGGAGGCCCAGGCCCAGCTGCTCCAGGCCCAGAAGCTCGCAGCCCTCGGCCAGCTCGGCGCGGGCGTGGCCCACGAGATCAACAACCCGCTGGGCGGCGTGATCGGCCACGCGCAGCTCCTCCTCGCCAGCCGCACCGAGGGGGACCGGGAGTACAAGTCGCTCAAGTGCATCGAGGACGGGGCCCGCCGCGCCTCGACGATCGTGCAGAACCTGCTCCGCTTCTCCGTGCAACACGCCGAGGCGGTGCACTCGAAGGTCGACCTCAACCGGATGTTGCGCGACACGCTCACGCTCACCGAGCAGGCCCTCGCGGACGCGAAGATCACCGTCGAGTGGAAGCTGGCCGAGCCCGCGCCCCAGGCGCGCGGCGACGCCGGCCAGCTGGCGCAGGTGGTGCTCAACCTCGTCAGCAACGCGCGCACCGCCATGAAGGCGGCCGGCGGCACGCTCACCTTCGAGACGCTGGGCGCCGGGGCCGTCCCCGAGGGCGCCGTGGACGAGGCCCGCGCCACGCTCGTCGCGTTCCGCGTCCGCGACACGGGCAAGGGGATCGCGCCCGAGCACGGCGCGCGCATCTTCGAGCCCTTCTTCACGACCAAGGACGAGTGGTCGAACGTGGGCCTCGGCCTCTCGGTGAGCTACCGCATCGTCGGGGACCACGGCGGCAGCATCGCCGTCGACTCGACGGTGGGGCACGGGAGCACGTTCACGGTATACTTGCAGCCGGCGTGAGTGAGACTCCCGCAGACGAGGGCCAGCGGGGCGGCGGCCGACGGAGCCGCGCTGGCCCGCTACTCGTGCTCGGTGCCCTGATCGTCGGCGCGATCGCCGTCGCCGTCGCCTACTTCGCGCTCTTCACCCGGCGCGAGCAGCGCAGCGAGCCGCCGCCGCCGGCGCCGCCCGTCGTGCTCACGATGGCCGCGGCCGAGGGGACCGTCGAGGTCTTCCGCGGCGGCGCGTGGGGGCCGGCGCGGGTGGGTGATCGCCTCGAGGCCAGCGATCGCGTGCGCACCGGCGAGGACGGCCAGGCCACCCTGCGGCTCTCCGACGGCTCGCTGGTCCGCCTCGAGGCCGCGACCGAGACGCAGGTGCAGACGCTGAGCCGCGCCTTGAGCCGCATCCGCCTCGGGGGCGGCGGCATGCAGGCCGACATCGCCGACGACCCCGAGCGCCTCTTCCAGGTCGACCTCGACGACGAGGGGGCGGCCGCGCGGACCCGCGGCGCGGCCTTCGGCGTGACCGCGACCTCGAAGGGCAACGCCGCCGTGGCCGCCACCCGCGGCGAGGTGGCGGTGTCGGCGCGCGGCCGCGAGGTGGTGCTGCGCTCCGGCCAGTTCACGCGCGTCGCCCCCGGGGCCCCCCCGACCGACGCGGCTCCGCTGCCGGCTTCGCTGCTGCTCAAGGTCGCGTGGCCCGGCGGCGAGAAGGGGCTCGTGCGCGCGACCAGCGCCGTGGTCGCGGGCCAGACCGACCCGGGCTCGCGCATCGTGGTGCAGGGCCGCCACGTCGCCGTCGACTCCGAGGGCCGCTACCGCGCCGAGGTCACGCTCCGCGAGGGCGCGAACCGCGTCACGGTCCGCGCGCGAGACGTGGCAGGCAGGCAACGCGAGGAGCGCTCGCCGCCGATCACGGTCGACACGAAGACCGATTTCAAGGTGCAGGTGCCCCGCTGGAAGTAGCGGGAGCGGTTTTCATCGACACCGGGATTCGTACGCGCTCGCGCACTATCCGTGACCGCAAAATGTCACGAAGGTACTGTGCCATACGCTGTTAGTACCGATCACTGACCCGGGTTACAGTCGTCACATCCATGAAGTCTTTCACCAGCCCACATGTAGTATAACCATCTGATATTCAAGACTTTTTCTCTTGACGCGTCATGCCGAGCCGTCTATCATCGAAGTATGATGGACGTGATCCGTGCTACGTTTGTCACGGCCCTGGTAGCGCTGCTCGCGCTACCATCTCACGCGCTCACGGGCGGGGAGACCCAGATCACGAGCAACACCGCTGATCAGGTGGATCCTGCCATCAGCGGCTCGTACATCGTCTTCACCGACAGCCGCAATGGGAACAAGGACATCTTCCTCCACGACCTGCTCGCGCACACCGAGACCAACCTGACGCCCGGGACGCCCACCGATCAGTACCTCGACGACGTCGACGGCGTGCGCGTCGTCTACACCAACGTCGCGGCCGCGGGCAACGACATCTACCTCTACGACGTCTCCACGAGCATGAGCACCCCGCTCACCTCGGGCGGCAACAACTACGCGCCGACCGTCGACGGGGACTACGTCGTGTGGGTCGCGGCGGGCGCGTCCGCGCGCAACGTGATCCTCGCCGACCTCGTCGCCTGGTCCACGAAGACCATCACCGCCAACCCGATCTTCGTCGACGTACCGCGCGTCGACGGCGACTGGGTCGTGTGGGAGGAGCTGGTCGCCGGCAAACGACAGATCAAGGCCTACCGGATCTCGACGGCCGCGGTCCAGACGCTGACCACCGACGCGTCCGACCACCGGTGGCCCGACGTCTCCGGGTCCCTCGTCGTGTGGGCCGACAACCGCAATGGGAACTGGGACATCTACAGCCACGACCTCGCCACGGGCACGCTCACCCGCGTGACGACCGACGTGGCCGACCAGCAGTACCCGCGGATCTCGGGGACGCGCGTGGTGTGGGAGGACGGCCGGAGCGGCGTCTCGCAGATCTGGACCCTCGACCTCGAGACCGGCCTCGCCGAGCCCCTGTCGCCGAGCGGCAAGCCGCAGGTGCTGAACGCCATCGACGGCAACCGCGTGGTGTGGACCGAGTCGCGCTTCGGCAACTTCGACATCTTCATGTTCACCATCGCGGCCACCCCCGAGCCCGCGTGCGGCGACGGCACCTGCAACGGCAGCGAGACCTGCTCCTCCTGCCCCGCCGACTGCGGCGCCTGCCCCCCCGCCTGCGGCGACGGCGCCTGCAACGGCAGCGAGACCTGCTCGTCCTGCGCCGCCGACTGCGGCGCCTGCCCCCCCGCCTGCGGCGACGGCGCCTGCAACGGCAGCGAGACCTGCTCCTCCTGCCCCGCCGACTGCGGCGCCTGCCCCCCCGCCTGCGGCGACGGAGCCTGCAACGGCAGCGAGACGTGCAGCACCTGCCCGGGCGACTGCGGCGAGTGCCCGCCGCCGCCCCGCTGCGGCGACGGCCTGTGCCAGGTCGGCGAGGACTGCGGCTCGTGCCCCTTCGACTGCGGCGAGTGCCCGCCCGGCGACGCGTGCGACGACGGCAGCGCCCTGGTCGCCGCGATCGACCTGCGCAACGACGAGCACGCCCCGGTGTACGGCTGGACGTTCTTCACCGCCGACCCGTGGCGCGCGCACTGGCTCTGCCTCGTGAACGGCAATCCCGACGGGTCGGAGCGGACCGCGCACGCGATCGTGTGGACCTCCGGTGACGGCGTGGTCATCGACCCGGCCGATCTCAAGCCCAACCACGATCCGCCGGCGAAGGTCGTGAAGCCCTTCAACGCCTGGTTC
>JACRCY010000079.1 GCA_016218785.1 Deltaproteobacteria bacterium | reverse complement strand
GGCGATGGTCAAGCCGTACGTCCTCATGGCCATCTCGGTCGCCGCCGCCGTCTTCTACGTCTGGTCCCGCTTCGCCGCCGCCACGTCGGCCGCGCTCAAGCCTTTCTCGGTGATCGTGGCGCTCGCGCTGGGCAGCGGCGGCCTCGTGCTCGGCTCGAGGTACCTCGAGAAGCGAGGCGGAGAGTCGGGCGCCTCGACGCTCGCCAGCCAGCGGCAGGCCGGCTACGGAGTAGAGGGCGGCTCGAATTTCAACCTGGACGGGCCCAGCGGCGCCGGCGACGTAGATCAACGGTCCTGGACCGCTGAGCTCGCGCTGGCTCCGTTTGCGCTCTTCACCGCCCTCTTCCGGCCCCTGCTCTTCGAGGCGCGCAACGCCGTGCAGCTCGCCAACGCCCTGGAGTCGACGACGCTCTTCGTCATCGCGCTCCTGATCCTCCGACGACTCGGGTGGGCGGGGACGCTCACCCACGTCCGCCGCTCCCCGACGTTGATGTTCTGTTTCGTCTTCACCCTGGCCCTCGGCCTCGGCACCGGGCTGGCGTCCACCAACCTCGGAACGCTGTCCCGCTACCGCGCGCCGATGATGCCGTTCTTCTTCACGCTGCTGCTGGTGCTCAGGGCCGAGGCGATGGCGAGGCTGAAGCGCCCGGTGGCGGCGTTCACGCCGGCGGACGCAGCGCGATGACCTGAGCTACCTGCAGCTCCCGTTGGAGCTCAGGCACGAGCGACGTGAGCCGCGCGACGGCCTCACCCTGGGCCAGCCCATCGACCCCGACGAGCAGCGCGTCCAACTGCCGTGTCACTTCCTCGTGCGGACGCGACGCGAGCTTCCCGATGAAGATCTTCGGATGGCGCGTCTTCTCGGCGTTCTCCTCGGCCGTCGACAGCTCCTCGAAGAGCTTCTCGCCTGGCCGCAGCCCGGTGAACCGGAGCTCGATGTCCTTCTCCGGAACGAGCCCTGTGAGGCGAATCAGGTCGCGCGCCAGGTCTACGATCTTCACCGGCTCGCCCATGTCGAGGACGAAGATCTCCCCGCCGCGTCCCATCGTGGCCGCCTGCAGCACCAACTGGCTCGCCTCGGGAATCGTCATGAAGTACCGGCGCATCTCCGGGTGGGTCACCGTCACCGGGCCACCAGCGGCGATCTGCTCGCGGAACAGCGGAATGACGCTGCCGGCCGACCCCAGCACGTTGCCGAAGCGCACTGCCACGAAGCGGGTACGGCTCCGCTCCGACATCGCCTGCACGTACAGCTCGGCGACGCGCTTGCTCGCGCCCATGATCGAGGTCGGGTTGACGGCCTTGTCGGTGGAGACCATCACGAACTGCTTCGCCTCGAACTCGTGCGCGGCGTCGGCGACCACGCGCGTCCCGCCGACGTTGTTCTTGATGGCCTCGCCGGGGTTCCACTCCATCATTGGCACGTGCTTGTGCGCCGCCGCGTGGATCACGACGGCCGGCCGGTGCCTCGCGAACAGGGCCCTCACCCGCGCGCGGTCGCAGATGTCGGCGATGCTGGGTACCGTCTCGACTGTCGGGACCTTGGCCGCAAGCTCACGGTGGATCTCGTACAGCGCCGGCTCGGAGCGCTCCACCAGGACCAGCTTCGATGGCGAGAAGCGCGAGACCTGCCGGCAGAGCTCCGAGCCGATGCTGCCGCCCGCTCCCGTCACGAGCACGACGTGGCCCTCGAGCAGCTGCGAGAGTTGGTCCAGGTCGAGCGTCACCGAGTCGCGGCCGAGCAGGTCCTCGATCTTGACCTCCCGGAGCTGGTTGACCGTGACCTGCCCCTCGATGAGCTGGTCGATGCCGGGCATCGTCCGGACCGTGGTGCCAGCGGGCGTGCAGGCCTCGACGATGCGGCGCATCTCCTTGCCGGAGGCCGACGGGATGGCGATGACCACCTCGTCCACGTCGAAGGCCTTCACCAACTCCGGCACGTCGGCGAGCATGCCGAGGACGCTCACGCCGTGGATCGACACCCCCTGCTTGGTGGTGTCGTCGTCCGCGAAGCCGACCGGCTCGTAGCGCCCGCCATGCGTCTTCAACATCTCGCGCAGCAGCATCTCGCCCGCATTGCCCGCGCCGACGATGAGGATGCGCCGGGTGTCTCCCGACTTCCGCTGCGCGACCGCCGCCGCCAGCTGCCAGAGCGAGCGGACGCCGAAGCGCAGGCCGCCGACCAGCATCATCGTCAGCAGCCAGTCGATGACCAGGATCGACCGGGGGTAGCCGCGGTACCCCGCGAGCACGATGAAGACGGCGAACACCAGCGTGGAGAGCGTCGCGGACTTGGCCAGCGCCACCAGGTCCCGCGCACCGGTGTACCGCCACATGCCGGCGAACATCCCGAACCAGGCGAAGACGGCCAGGCGGGTCGTGAGGTTGGCCGCGAGCCACGCATAGCCAATCGGGAAATACTCGGGGGGAATGCTGAACTCGAACCGCAGCCCGAAGGCGAACGCCTGGGCGAGCGTGAAGAGCGCGAGGTGCACCGCCACCGACAGGACCCGTCGGTAGCGCAACAGCCATCGCGTGGACTCCTGCATCACGCCCCCTTGGTACCCCCCGGCAGGGCCCTGGTTCACGGCTCCCAAAGCACCACGGGGAACAGGAGTCAAATCGCCGTCAGCGGCGGGCCTGGCCCAGCTCGCGGTCGTAGACGTCCACCGTCGCGCTGGCGATCTGGTCCCGGCGAAAGAAGCGCTCGACGCGCGCCCGCCCGGCCCGCCCGTGCGCCTCGCGGAGCGCCGACTGGCCTGCGTACCGCGCGAGGGCCGCCGCCAACGCCTCCGCGTCGCCAGCGGGCACCAGCGTCCCGGTCACGCCGTCCTCGACGGCGTCGGTGCAGCCAGCCACTCGCGTCGAGACCACCGCCCGCTCCATCGCCGCCGCCTCGAGCGGGACGTTGGGGAATCCCTCGCGGTGGCTCGGCAGCACGACGACGTCTGCCGCGGCGTAGACCCCAGCTGTGTCCTCCACGAAGCCGGTGAAGCGTACGCGGGGGTGCCGCTCGAGCCCGAAGCGCGTACCGGCGTCAACCGGGTCGCGCGGCTCCCACTGTCCCGCCAGGACGAGCCAGCAGCGGTCATTGCGCGCGGCCAGACTGGAGAAGGCCTGTGATAGCTCGGGCACTCCCTTGTCGCGCACCAACCGGCCGACGAAGGCGATCACCACCTCGCCGTCCGGAATCCCCCACTGTGCGCGCAGCGCCGCCCGCTTGTCGGAGTGACGAACGGGCGAGAACCGTCCATCGCAGTCCACGCCGTTGCTTCCGCGCAGGACCACTTCCAGCTTCCCGGGTGGCGCCAGCCGGCTCTCCACTGCCGCAGAGCGCAGCGACTCACTTTGACAAAGCACATGGGTCGCCGCCGAGCACGACAAGCGCTCGGTCGTCTGAAGTACCGCCCGCATTGCGCCGGTCAGTGTTACGTAGGGCAGCCCACGCACGTGGTAGAGGCGAACCGGCACTCCAGCGGACGCCGCTGCGAGGGTGCCTAGCAGGCCTCCCTTCGGGGTGTGCGCGTGGACGAGCTCGGGGTGCAGGCTTCTGAACAGCCGGTGTAGCCGCGCCAGGGCGGCCCAATCGCCGAGCGGCGTCACCCGCCGCGGCATCTCGACGCCGACCGTCTCGACGCGGAGCCGCTCGCCAAACGCCGCGAGCCGCTCATCGGGTGACGTGACGACCGTCACCCGGTAGCCGCGCTCGCGCGCGCTGGCGACCAGCGAATCGATGAAGACGAGCGAGTCGGCCACGGTGAGAACGTGGACGACGTGGGGGCGACGCCCGCTCACCGCCCGCTGCCCATGAACTCAGTCATCGTCGCCTGGCCCTGCTGCGAGATGCCCTGGCGCTTCAACACCGAGCGCACGGTGTCCAGGAGGATCCGAGCGTCCAGCCCGAGTGACCACCGTTCGACGTACTCGACGTCGAGCTCGAACTTCTCTTCCCATGACAGGCTGTTTCGCCCCCGGACCTGTGCGAGCCCGGTGATGCCCGGCTTCACGTCGTGGCGGCGCGCCTGGCGGGACGAGTACCGGCCG
>JACRCY010000078.1 GCA_016218785.1 Deltaproteobacteria bacterium | reverse complement strand
ATGGCACGCCCCTCGCAGAACTCCTCGCAGCAGTAGCAGCGAATGCAGGTCGCCTGGTCGAAGCGGGGCCGACCGTCGACCATCTCGATGGCGTCGACCGGGCACACCTCGGCGCAGGTGGCGCAGGCCGTGCATAGCGCGTCGTCGCACTCGGGGACGCCGCACGCCGGCGCGACCGCGGCGCCGGCGACGAAGCCGACGCCCGCCGGCAGCCCGCCGACGATCTCCACCGCGCGGGGGTCGGCGCCTGGGACCCCCACGCGCACGGCGGCGCGCAGCGCGGGCACGTTCGCCGCCCCGATCCCCACGATCTCGGCCAGCACCGCGTCGGCGGCGACGGCGTCGTCGGCGACGCCGACGAGCCCGAGGCGGCGCTTGCCGCCTCGGGCGCCGGGCCGCTCCGCGAGCGGCACCTCGACGGCGTCCACCACGCACAGCCCCGGTCGGGTCACCCGGTAGAGGTCGATGAGCATCTCGCCGAACGTGCCGGGGTCGGGGAGCAGGCGGTGGAAGGCCTCCTTGCGCCGTCCCGGGATCAGGCCGAAGAGGTTCTTCACCGCACAGGTCATGACCTGGAACGCGTGGCTCTTGAGCTTGGGCACGTCGACCAGGAGGTCGAACGCGCCCAGGCGCTCGTAGACCTCGAAGTGATCCACGCGCAGCGCGTCGGGGACGCGCACGCGCCGCGCCCGCCTGAAGTCCACCAGCCCGGCGCCGGTCCGGGCGTACAGGTCGCGGAGGCCCGCCACCGCGGCCGCGTGGTCGAAATCGCCGACGCCCGGGCTGTCGCCTACCACCGACTCCACGCCACCCCGCCTCAGCGCGGCGGCGAGGGCCAGCACCACCTCTGGGTGGGTCGTGACCGCCTCGTCGGCGCCGCGGGGCCCGAGGAGGTTGATCTTGAGCAACGCCCGCTGACCGGCCGCGGCGAAGGCGGCCACTCCGTCGAGCCGGCCGAGCGCCTCGTCGATCGCCGCCGCCACCACGGCCGGCTCGTACGACGCGCAGGGGACGAGGGCCACGCGCGGGCGCGCCGCACACGTGCCCCTCGAGGCGCCGTCCGTCGGCCGTCGGCGCTGCGGTCCGGTACCGCGCGCCGCGGTCCGCCCGCGGCGTGGAGCCCTGCCAGCGCTCACGTCGCAGCCCCCGGCGTGGCCGGCCCCTGCCGCAGGTCGCCGCCGGACGGCCACCGGGACCGTCGCCCGGCAACGCCGACTGGGCGCACCTCCCGCACGCCGTGGATCTCGATCTGCGCGCGCCAGATCCCAAAGCAGACCTCCGCCAGCCCGCACCCGGTGCAGCGTGCGGGCTTGGTCTTGTCCTTGGCCATCTCTCCCAGGAGGTGGCACCGCAGGCACCCGTTGGCCGCCAGGCGCCGCCGCACGTAGCCCCGCACCTCCTCGGGGCGGGCCCGCTCGCCCGTGGCGGCGAGCACGAAGCAGAGGGGGTTCTCGCAGTAGGACAGATGGTACCGGAGGTGGACCCGGTCACAGGCGGCGATGGTCCGGCGCATGCTCCGGGCGACAGCGGCGAGGCGCGGCACCACCGCCGCCCCGTTGCTCCGGGCCAGCCCGTGGGGCTGGACCGTCGAGAGGATGACCCCATTCACCGCCGGGAAGTCGCGCGCGATCGCCCGCACCGTCGCCGGTCCGTCGGCGAGGTTGGCCACGGTGAGGACCAGGTTCGGCCACACCCCGAGGCCGAGCGCCAGCGCGTTGGCGATCCCCTGCCGCGTGAGCGCGAAGGTGCCGGGCGCCGCCGTGAGGGCGTCGGAGCGCGCCGCGTCGGGGGCGTGGTGCGAGACGATGAGGTCGGTGACTCCGCCCGCGGCGAGCGCCGACGCGAGGGGCAAGGTGGCGAGCCGGAGGGCGTTGGTCTGGAGGAACACGCGACGCGCGCCACCCGACCGCGCTCGCTGCGCGAGGCGCACGAGGTCTCGCCGGAGAGTGGGCTCGCCCCCGGTGAAGTGCACCACGGCCGCGGGGTCCCGCGCCAGGGCCGCGTCGACGAGCGTCCCGGCCTCGGTCTCCGTCAAGTCGAAGGCTTCGTCCCCGCGGATGTTGCAGAAGGCGCACCGCTGATTGCAGCGCGACGTCAGGCGCACGAAGCGCGAGCGCGGGTGTATGCAGTTGCCCCGCGAGAAGACGTGGCGGAAGGCGGTCGACGAGATCATGCCCCCTCGCCGTGGCCGGTCCCCCGGCGCGCGTGCCGCTCCACGACGGCCGGGAAGAGCGCTCGCAGGCGGGCGTCCTCGGGCACCGGCCGGAGCTCGCCGTCGCCATGGGCCTCGAGGTACGTCTTCCAGAAGCCGAAGCAGACCGGGTCGAAGAAGCACGTCCCGCACGCCGGCGCCTTGCGCTTGTTCCCCTGCATGTACTCGAACGACGAGACGTCGGTCCCAAACACGGCGCGCGGGTCCAGCAGGTCGATGAGCTTGAGCCGGTCCTCGTGCCCCGTCATGTAGCAGAGCGGGAGGCCCGTCTGCGTGTCGGTGCGGAAGTACAGGCCCAGCCGATCGGCCTCGCTCATGGCCGACAGCCAGCGGGGCCGGAGGCTCGTGAGGCGCGGGAAGAGGCGCGGATTGCGCGCGGCCCGCCCCTCGGGCTGCACGTAGAAGAAGAGGATCTCGTTGATGCCGTGCAGCGTCTCGTCGGCGAAGCGCACGTAGTCGGGGAGGAGACGGTAGTTCCCGGCGCAGATGACGTGGCACAGGATGACCTCGACCCGGGCCCGCAGCAGGTTCCGGATGCCATCCACCGACGCCTGGAAGTGCCCCTTCGTGCGCGTGATGGCGTCGAAGGCCCGCGGCACGTGAGAGGGCAGCGAGGCCATGGAGGCGGTCATCCCCGCCGCGCGCAGGCGCGCCACGTTGCGCGTGGTCATCAGCGAGGCGTTGGTCTGCACCTCGATGCGGCTGAAGCCCAGGGCCTTGGCATGGCGCACCATCGGCACCAGCTCGGGGTGCAAGAGCGGCTCCCCGCCGGAGATCGACAGCTCGTCGTAGCCCGCGGCGCGCACCTCGTCGAGCTCGCTCCGCCAATCGTCGCCGATGACGTTCGTGTAGTCGTGCACGTCCCGCCGCCGCTGCGGCAGGCACCACTCGGCGAAGCAGAACACGCAGCCGTGGTTGCAGCGCAGCGTCACGCGAACGGTCTGTGCCGGCATTCTCGCCTTCCGCGGATCAGCTCCACTCGTGGCCGCACGCGAGCGCCGCGGCCCGGGGGTTTCCCCGGTCCGCCCAGTGCCCGGACAGGCCTATTCTAGGGTGGATCGCGCGGTTGCGCTCGTGGGAAACGGCGCCGTGCGGGCCCGAGCCCGGGCGCGCCGGCCGCCTCGCCCACCGTCAGGCGGCGGACCCGTCCTCACCCCGGCGTCGGCCCCTGGCACGCCACGATCTCCGCCTCACCGTGGCGCGCCAGGTAGACCTTCCAGTAGCCCGAGCAGACCGGGCGCCAGCGACAACGCGCGCAGGCGGCCACGTGGGTCCGGTCGGGCTGCGCGGGCGCGTCGGCGGGGAGCGACCGCAGCGCCTCCGAGAACCGCTCCAGGCCCGGGAGGAGGCAGAGCGGCAACCCGCACACCTCCGGGACCTTGGCCGGGATACCGGCCATCGTGGCCGCGCGCAGGGCGGCGGCGAAGCTCGGCCCCGCCACCCGCAGCCGCGGCCACAGCGTGGGGACGCGCCCACCGACTCCCACCGGCGCCATGAGCGAGAAGCAGATGCCGGCGAGCCCGGCGAAGCGCCCCTGGGCGAAGCGTACGAACTCCGCCGCGCCGGTGACGTTGCGCGCGGTGGCCACGAAGTTCAACCACACCATCACGCCCGCGCCGAGGAGGGCGTCGATGCCCCGCAGGGTCAGGTCGAAGGTCCCCGGCGTGCGCGTCAGGCCGTCCGACACCTTGGCGAGGTGCGAGTGGAGCGACACGAAGGCCGAGCGCAGGCCGCTCTCGGCGAGCTTGCGCGCGTAGGCAGGGTAGGCGCAGCGCAGGGCGTTGGTCTGCAGCACGATGTCGGGGTAACCGGCGTCGCGGGCCAGCCGCAGGTAGCCGGGCAGGCGCTGATCCAGCGTCGGCTCCCCTCCCGAGAAGACGATGAAGGGGCCGCCCGCACGCCCGCGGATGAAGGCGCGCACCGTATCCGGGTCGTGGCTGCGCTCGTGCCTCGGGTCGACCGAGCAGAAGAGGCAGCGCTGGTTGCATGCCATGGTCACGCGAACCAGCTCCTCGACCTTCTCGCCGGCGAGCGCCGCCTCGAGGCGCGCCTCGGGCGGCCGCTCCTGCATCGGCGCAAAGAGTCGCGGGAGCCGCTCAGGGTGCTCCCGCTCGACCGCGCGCAGCAGCGGCGCGACCGCCGTCACGGGGTCCGCCGGGCCATCGAGGTCGAAGGCGTCGGTGCGCGCGGCGGGAGTGCGCACGCTCCCCGCCGGGGTGAGCGTCAGAGTCCCCGCCGCCACTTCGACCTGCAGCTCGCCGAGCCCCCCGAGCAGCCGTCGCACCTGGCCCGGGTCGAGGCCCAGCGCGGCCACGAGGGCCTCCCGCTGAACGGCGGCGATGGACACGCGCGCGAAGCGGCTCGTCGCCGAGGACGCGCGGGGGGCCGGGACCTGCGCCGCGGACGACCGCGGCGCAGGTCCGCCGAGCGTCCGCTCCAGGAAGGCGTCGCGCATCGCCCGGCCGAGGCGGTGGGCCT
>JACRCY010000077.1 GCA_016218785.1 Deltaproteobacteria bacterium | reverse complement strand
GACGCCGACCGCGCGCCCCCCCGCGGTGAGGATGCGCTCGGCGCGGCACTCGGTGTAGAGGTTGGCGCCGGCCCGCAGCGCCAGCGGCACGTAGGAGAGGTTGGTGGACCGCTTGGCGTCGGTCGGGCAGCCGAAGCAGCAGAACCCCTGACCGTCGCAGTCGCGCGCGTTGCGCTGGAGCGGCCGGTGGCGGTAGCCGAGCGTGTCGGCGCCGCGCGCGATGACCCGGGCGCAGCCGCCCAGGTGCTTGGGGTCGCCGGGCGCGACGTCGATGGCGCGCTCCACGCGCTCGTAGTACGGCGCCAGGGCCTCCGGGCTGAACTCGAGGAGTCCGAAGTCGTGGCGCCAGCGCCGGAGCACCCACTCGGGGACCCGGTAGCAGGTGCCCGAGTTCACGGTGGTGGTGCCGCCGACGGTCATCCCCATGGCCACCGGGATGCCGACGTTGCCGTAGGTGAAGGTGGCGGCGCCGTCGCGGTACAGCTTGAACTGCATCTCGACCGGCCGCCCGGTGAAGTCGGCGCGGGTGAAGTAGCGCCCCTCCTCGAGCATGACCGTGGCCAGGCCGGCCTCGGCCAGCTCCTTCGCCGCCACTGCACCGCCCGCGCCGGTGCCGACCACCACCACGTCCGCCTCGACCTCCTCGGGCCCGGTGACCCCGGCGCCCGAGACCACCCGTTCGAACCAGCGCGGCCGCGGCTCGGCCTTGGGCGGCTCGGCCGCGTAGCGGCAGCCGATCAGCTGGAAGATCTCGGGGTTGTTGAAGTGCGCCATCTTCAGCGGCACCGTCAGGTAGCGCAGGGTCAGGCGCAGGTAGTAGCTCGCCCCCCGCCACTTCTCCAGCAGCGCCAGGGCGCGCGCCTCGTCGAGGCGCGTGAAGCGGGTGCCGTGGCGCGCCAGCGCGGCGCTCTCCAGGCCCCAGGCCAGCGCCCGGTAGCTCTGCCGCACGAAGCCGGGCTGCCCGCCGAAGAAGCGCTCCGCGCGCGCGACCGCCGGGGCGCCCGCGCCCGGAAGCCCGTGGCCCGGCGGCATGACCACCTCGGCCACCCGGCAGAGGACCGCGCGCTCGTACGAAGTCAGCCACTCGTCGCTCATGAAACCTCGCTGGGGTCGATGCGGCCTCGTGTAGATCCCGGGATCTTTGCCCTTGACCCCTTCGTCGGAGCCCCCATAGAATCCTCCGGCTGTCGGGGGGCTGGAGTCAAGGTGTCCGGCGGCGCCGGAAAACCGCGACGCGTTTCGAGGGACCGATGACCAAGGCGGAGCTGATCGCGAAGGTTGCCAGGACCAAGGGTCTTGCCCGGGGTGCGACCAAGAAGCTGGTCGGCCAGGTGATCGAGGCCGCGTTCCTGGAGATCGGCGACTACTTCGTGAAGGCCAAGGTCGGCCGGCGGACCCTGCCGCGCTTCACCTACCCGGGCTTCGGCACGTTCACCAAGAAGCGCCGCGAGGGGCGCGAGGGGCGCAACCCGCGCAACGGCGAGGTGATCCAGATCCCCGCCAGCACGACGGTCACCTTCACCCCGGGGCAGGAGTTCCGCGCGCACCTCAACCGCACCCGCGGCTGACCCCGCCCCCGCGCGCCCCCTCATCCGCCCGTGACCGCCCCGTTGGCGCGGTGGTCGCAGGCGCGCGCGTTGGTGATGGCGAGAGCCGCGGTGCTGGCCAGCGCCACCAGGGTGCGGATGTCGGCCTCCCCGATGGCATCGACCCGCGGCCGCATCACGCTGAAGAGGCCCACGAGGCGGTCCCGGTAGAGCAAGGGGACACAGAGCAGCGAGCCGTCCACCCGGTGCCGCCCCTTGAAGTGCAGGTAGCGCTCGTCCGTGGAGGTGTCCGGGATGAGCAGCCACTCGCGGCTGCGGGCCACGATGCCGGCCACCCCCTCGCCGGGGTCGAAGCGTAGCCCGCGCACCGCTTCCCCGTCGGCGAAGCCGTAGGTGGCGCTGACCACGAGCTGACCCGACGGCTCGTCCAACAGCAGGATGGCGAACTCCTCGAAGCCGAGGGTCTTGCCGACCTGCTCGCACAGCGTGGCGAGGAGGCGCGGCAGGTCGAGCTGCGAGGTGATGGTGCGGCTCGTCTCGTAGAGCAGCTCGAGCTCGGCGAGCTGCGTCTCGAGCCGGCGGTTCTGCTGCTCGATGATGCCGGCCTTCTCGGCCAGCTCCTTCTTCAGCTCCAGCTCGCGGCGCGTCTCGGTCAGCGCGCGGCCGGTGTCGATGATGTCCACCTGCTGGTCGGTGATCTGGCGCAAGAGGGCGTTGAAGGAGCCGCCGAGGCTGCCGATCTCGTCGGCGGTCTCGGTGGGCGCCCGCACCAGGTAGTCCCCCTTCTCGGCGCGCGCCATGGCGTCCGACAGCCGCTCCAGGGGCACGCCGAGCGCGCGGCGGACCGTGGTCACGACCGCCACGGTGACCACCGACACGAGCACCACGCCCCCGGCGAGCACCATCAGCAGCGCGCGCGCGTGCGCCTCGGGCGGCGCGTGGGCCATGATGCGCCGCAGGAGGAAGGCCCACACGATGCCACCCGCGACCGCGGCCGCGAGCCCCGCGACCACGGCGATGCGACGAGCCACGCTCCTACGGATCCAGCCGATCACGCGATTGCACCCCTGCACGCCACCCCGGAACTCACCTCCGCGCGGCCCCGGCAGCGGGCGCGGCCGGCCGCGACGCCGCAGCGGCCGGGCCCGACGCGGGAGCGGCCTGCCCCGGATCGCGGGCCCCGGGGCCCAGCGCCTTCAGCTCGGCCGCGATGGCCTCCCGCAGGTCGCGCGGCGTGAAGTCGATGCGGGCCGGGTCCGGCCATTTCGGCCCGACGGGCTCCCGCGGGCACTCCTTCAGCGCCTGCTCGAGGAGCCGGGTCGCCTCGGCGCGGTCCCCCTTCATCCGCGCCAGCTTGCCGCGCCGCAGGAGCACGCCCGGGGCCTCGGCGTGCTTGCGCGGCACGCCGAGCAGCACGCCCGCGGCCTCGTCCACCTTGCCCTGGCCGAGCAGGAAGTCGGCCAGCGCCACGTGCGGGAAGGCCGTCCGCTTCTGCAGCTCCCACGCCTTGCGGAACGACTTCTCCGCGTCCTCGAGACCCGCCTTGCTCCCCTTGCGCTGGTCGACCATGCCGTCGAGCACGCGCACCCAGGCGTCGGTGGGGGCGCGCTCGCGCAGCCAGTCCAGCTCGGCGGAGGCGGCCTTGAGGTCGCCGAGGGCGATCAGGCAGCGCACCCGATCGGTCCTGGCCTCGAGGTGGTTCTTGTCGATGCGCAGCGCCGCGTCGTAGACCTGCCGCGCCGCCTCGTAGCGGGTGGCGTCGGCCGCGGCGCGACCCTGCCACACCAGCGCGGCCACGTTGCCGGGCTCGAACTTCGCCACCCCCGCGAACTCGGACTCGGCGTCCGCGAAGCGGCCCGCCTCGTGGAGCATGAGGCCGAGGCGGAAGTGGAGCCTGAGGGTCGTCGCCTTGTCCCCGCGGCCCACCTCGAGGGCGGCCTTGAAGCCGGCCTCGCTGCCGGCGAAGTCCCGCTTCTTCCACTTCACCTCCGCGTCGGCGTGGAGGAAGCGCCGGCCGCCCCCGTCCCTCGCCTTCAGGCGTGCGAGGTAGCGCTCGGCCTCGGCGAGGCGGCCCCCTTGGAGCGAGTTGTCGACCCACTTCGCGAGCGTGGCCGCGTCCTGCTCGCAGCCGACGAGCGCCGCGGCGAGCACGAGCGCGCTGATGAGCGTCGGGGCGAGGCGGAGCGCGGCCGCCGGCGTGCGTGGCGTTTTCATGACGGGAGGGCGCGCGGCGCCGGGCTAGCCGGGGACGTAGATCTCCTTCACGTCGAGGCCGCCCGGGTACATGTACGAGGTGTACGAGCCGACGCCGTAGACCATGATGCCGAAGCCGTCGGTCCCGTCGGTGGTGATGGTGTGGGTGCCGCCCTGGATGGTCAGCTTGTTGGCGCCGTAGTCGCCGGAGCCGATGGCCGTGAAGCCCGTGATGGGGTTGCCGTCGAGCAGCACCGTGCTGCCCACCTTGGCGATGATGGTCAGGTAGTTCTGCGCGTAGCTCTCGGGCGCGTGGAAGGTGTACGACTTGCGGAACTGCTCCACCGGTACCGCCAGCGACATGGCCGGGTCGCCCGGGGCGCCCGACTGCGGCTCGCAGACGGTGTAGTTCTGGCCGACCATGAAGCCGGCCAACATGAACACCGTGTCCCCGGCGGCCTCGAAGTCCTGGTCGGTGATGAACTCGAGCCACTTGCCCTTGTCGAGGGTGACCTGCCCGATGGTGGTGTTGGTGAGCTTGTCGTTGATCGGCGGGCTGAACTGGATCAGGTTCGCGGCCTCGCCCGAGACCACGCGCCACAGGTTCGGGTCGGTGGTGGACACGGCGCGCGTCCCGACGTAGTGCTTGCCCCACGCGGTCAGGGGGAAGAGCTGCTCCTCGAGGTGGTCGCAGGCCCACTTGTTGTAGGGGACGAAGTCGCAGTTGTGGCCGCCGAACACGCCGACCGGCTTGTCGGCGGTGATCTCGGTGCCGGTCAGATCGTACCCATTCGCCTGGTCACAGTAGCTCCCATTGGCGGGACACTGCGGGTCGGTCACGACGGGGCAGGCATCATTGTGGCCCGACGCGATCATGAGCACCGTCCCCGCGTTGAGGCTGAAAGTGCCGGTCGATCCCGGGGTGTAGGCCTGCGGGTTGCTGCTGGCGCCCGCGATGGTGTTGGCCGTGAACTTCACGGACACCTGGGTGCCGTCCTGGGAGCCGACCACGGCGAAGAAGCCGGGGGACCATGACTTGCTGAGCCCGTTGCTGACCACCATGGTGGGCCGCGACATCACGATGTAGCTCGACTTCCCCTCGGCGTCGGACCAGGTGTGGCGCGGCAGGAGGAGCGAGGCGTCGTTGGTGTAGGAGTAGGCCGCCCCCACCTGGTACTCGAGGGCGTTGAACTGGTAGACGGTGATCGGCTGGGTGGAGATCAGGTGGTAGGCGCCGTTGGCCACCAGGACCGACTTCTCGGTCTGGGCCAGTCCGACGAAGTCCTGCTTGAGCGTGCCCACCCAGGGGAGCTTGATGGTCTTCAGGTTGCCCGGCGCCACGGTGTCCGTCATGGGGCCGGTCAGCCCGCCGCCGGTGATGGTGATGGTCGCGGCGCCCGAGTTCGAGCTGGGCGCGGCCACGGCCACCGCGAAGCTGAAGCCCGGGGTCTCGTCGAGCTGTGTGTTCATGGTCACCGTCGGGTAGTAGTCGCACCCGAGGTAGCTCTTGTTGACCTCGGCCTGCCCGCACGGGTCGCTGCACGTGCCGCTCGAGCACGAGGTCTGGCAGTGCGCGACGACTCCGCCCTTCTTGCCGGCCGCGGTGCACCCGACCACGTCCTGCCCCTCGCACGCCGTCGACCCGGGCACGCACTCGACGCAGCCGAGGGTGATGTCGCAGGCCAGCGGGCAGGTCACCGAGGTGACCCAGTGCCCGCCCTGGCACGTCTGCCAGGCGTTGGTGCCGAACTCGCACTGCTTGCTCCCTTCGGTGCAGGGCCCCCCGCCCCCTTCGCTGTGCCCCCCGTCGTGGGCCGCCCAACTGCAGCCTTGGGTCGCCTGGCACTGCGGGTAGTTGTCGATCTGGTCGCAGGGCGTCGGCGTCCCCGTGCAGGTGTTTTGCGCGGTGTTGGCAGTGCACCCCGCCGTGAGCATGCAGGCGCTCATCTCCAGGCTCGCACACGCAACGGCCTGCCCAGTGCACTGGCCGCTGTCTTCTGTCGACGTGGGGCCGCAGCCGAGCGGACCGGAGACCAAGATGACCCCGAGGAGAGACGCCGCCAGGCTACGCATGCTCAGTACCTCCCTGATGGTACGGTCGGACCATATCAAGGCCGGGGGACCGCAGCAAGGTGGGGGGCGTGCCCGGGGGTGCGGGACCCACGCTCTCAGCCTCGCGCCGCGACCCCTTCGGCGAACCCGAGCACCTGGGCGCAGAAGTCGCCGAGGAGCGCGGGGAGAATCGTGGCGGCCGCGTGGAGCTTGGCCGGGTCCACGTCGCCGTAGGCGTGACCGATCAGGTTGCGGACCTTCACCCCGTCCGCGAGCGACTGCGCGAGCGCGGGCTGGAGCACGCCGTGGCGCGCGAGGAGCTCGAAGTGCTCGCGGAGGCTGGCCGCCGGCCCCCAACCCTCGTCGGCGATCACGTGCGAGGCGACGTCGAGCGCCTCCTGCAGGCCCAGGTAGACGCGAAACGCCACGAGGTGGAGCACGTCCTCGTCGGCCGCCAGCGCGTCGGGCCGGGCGGGCAGACAGCCATGCAGCAACCCGGTGACATGGCGCAGGCGCTTGATCTTGGCGCGGACGATCTCGACCTGCGTCACGGCCGGACTCCCAGCGCCCGCCCGAGGCCCCGCGCCTGACGCTCGAGGTGTGGCTGCAGGTCGAAGAACTCGAGCGGCACTCGGGCCTGGAACTCGAGGCGGCCGACGGGGTCGGAGTCGCAGACCACTTGTCCGGTGCGGGTCACCTCCCAGCGGAGCAGCGTGGTCGCCTCGTCGAGGTCCACGAGATCCACGGTCCGGCCCAGCTCCCGCTCCAGCTCGCCCTCCAGGCGCCCCAGCTCCATCAAGGAGGGCGACGCGCGGAACGCGACCCCGACGTCCACGTCATGGGCCGCGTCCGCCCCGCGCGTGACCACCGAGCCGAAGAGCAGCGCGAAGCGGACCTCCGGGTGGCGCCCGAGCACCCGTCGCAGCCCCCCCTCGATCGCCACGGCCCCCGTCATCCTCCCAGTGTGCCGAAGACCGGTCACGGTGGCAAGGCGCGTGACAGTCTGCGGTGGTGGCAGGGCCAACAGATCGGTTATGCGGTGCGCCGCATAACCGATCTAGGGGGTATCCGTTTAACCGGAGGAGCCCTGTTCAGCCGCCCGCCACGGGCGGTTCGCTGGAGGACGCTCCAGGCTTGGCGGGTGCCCGCGCGCTTGCGGTGGGGCGGGCGGCACGACCCGGGGCCGCTGGGTGGCAATG
>JACRCY010000085.1 GCA_016218785.1 Deltaproteobacteria bacterium | reverse complement strand
TGATCGCCGCGGTGGTGCGCGCCCTGCGGCCCGTCTTCGAGCCGCTCCTGAAGCTGCGCCTCGCGCCGCCCCACCTCCCCGAGGGGGCGACCGAGGTGCGCCACCTGAAGCCGGCGGACGGCTACCTGAGCTACCGCTACGTGGGCGTGCTCCTCGCGGCCATCGTCAAGGCGTGGGTCCTCGGGCTGCTCGCGGTCGTTGCGGTCGCCAAGCTCGGGCTCCCGGGGCTGCTCGTCGCGGTCCCGCTCGCGCTGCTGCTCGTGTTCCTCGTGGGCCTGACGGCGGTGGCGACGCGCCTCGACTGGGAGCTGCGCGACTACCTCATCGGCGACCGGAGCCTGCGCGTGCGGCAGGGGGCCCTCGTGCAGCGGGAGGTCACGCTCAGCTTCGCCAACGTGCAGAACGTCGAGGTGACGCAGGGGCCGCTCGAGCGCCTCTTCGGCTTCAAGTCGCTCAAGGTGACGACCGCCGGCGGCAGCCGCTCGCCCCACAAGAAGGAGCTGTGGAACTCGCACGAGGCGGTCCTCGCGGGCCTCACCAACGCCGAGGAGATCCGCGACCTGGTGATGGAGTCGCTGCGCCGGCGTCGCGACGCGGGCCTCGGTGACGCCGACGACGCCGCGCCCGCGGCGCTCGCTCCCGGCCTCCTCGTCGAGGTGCTGCAGGCGGCCCGGGAGCTGCGCGTCGCGGCGGAGAGCGTCCGCTAGCCTGGAGGGCGGCGCGCGTGGACCTGCGCCGCGCGCGCCGCGGGGGTGCGGGGGGCATCGGAGGAGCGCAGCGCGCGCAGCGCGCGAGCACCGCACGGGCCCCCCGTGTCTAAGGCGCCCAGCCGAGGTGCGTGGACCCGTCCTCGAACACCCAGAGGCGCTGGTCCACGGTGAACGGCCCGGCGTAGCTCACCAGCTTGCCGCCCGGGAAGACGACGTTGACCGCCTCGACGGAGGTGGCGCTCCCGAGCCCGAAGTGCAGGTAGAGCGAGTCCTGGCACCCCTGGCCGGTGCCCCCTTCGACGTGGCGCAGGCGGGTGACGCCGCCCGCGGTCACGCGCACCGTCGCGCCGAGGGCGGCGCGATTGGCGGCGACGTTGCCCACGGCGCGCACCTGGAGCCAGTGCCCCTTGCGTGCGGCCGGCAGGTCGTTGACGAAGAGCGTGGTGGCGAAGAGGTCGAGGTCGCCGTCGTGATCGATGTCGGCCACGGCCACGCCCCAGCCGTTCGTGGTGGTGATGCCCGCGTGGTAGGCGTCGAGGCGGAAGGTGCCGTCGCCGTTGCCCCAGTAGAAATCGGTGGGCCGGCCGTCGTAGACGGCGGTGATCACGAGGTCGAGGTTGCCGTCCTGGTCGAAGTCCGCGAGCGCCGGCACCGAGTGGGTCTCCTGGTAGCGGAGGCCGGCGGCGCTCGCCGGGCGGGACCAGTCGCCGCTCAGGTCGTGGTAGGTGTCGGTCAGGCCGTGCAGCAGCACCTCGGTCTTGTCGGAGATGCCGTAGAAGCGCGGGTGGGCGAGGTTGCCGACCACCACGTCGAAGCGGCCGTCGTTGTTGAGGTCGCCCCAGGCGACGCCGATCGAGTGGCCGTAGTAGCTCCCGTGCCGGGTGCCGGCGAGGCCGAGGGGCCCGGCCTTCTCGGTGAAGGTGCCGTCGCCGTTATTCTCGAAGAAGAGGTTCGTCTGGAGCCGGTAGTTGTTGACGTACACGTCGACGTCGCCGTCGCCGTCATGGTCGATGGCCGAGACGCCGCGGCTCGCCAGGGTGCGGTAGGAGAAGCCGTGGGTGGCGCTCCAGTCCTCGAACTTGCCGGCGCCGAGGTTGTGGAAGACGGTGTCGCTTTAGTAGGTCTCGGGGGTCGCGCCCCAGCAGATGAAGTTGGCGAGGTAGAGGTCGAGGAACCCGTCGGCGTCGAGGTCGACCCACGCGGCCGCGGCGGTCGGGGAGCGGACATTGTTCACCGGATCGCCGCAGGGGTTGTAGGTCTGGTAGTCGGTGATGCCGGAGCCGGCCGTCACGTCGGTGAAGGTGCCGTCGCAGTGGCCCTGCAGCAGCGCGTCGGCCTGCGTGAGCGACTCGGAGAAGAGGAAGAGGTCGAGGCAGCCGTCGTTGTCGTAGTCGCCCCACACGCCGCCGCCGGCCGAGAGCCCCATGGCGGCGACGCCGGAGGCCGCGGTGACGTCGGTGAAGGTGCCGTCGCCGTTGTTGCGGTAGAGCGCCGGCCCGTCCGTGACGAGGTCGTCCCAGCCGTCATTGTCGAAGTCGCCGAACGCGGCGCGCGAGTGGGCCGGGAGGTCGCGGGGCTGGAAGATGCGGTCCGTGGGCGCGAGCTGCTCCGTGTACTCGACGTGGAGCCGCACCAGGTAGTCGTACTGGAACGAGAACGAGATGCCGTTGTAGTAGACGCCGCCGCCCGCGTTCGGCAGGTTCATGGCGGAGTGGCAGTTGGCCCAGATCGCGCAGTCGCCGTCGCCCGTCTCGGTCAGGTCGAAGGCGAAGACCGGGTCCTGCGGCTGGATCTGGTGCGCGACGTAGACGAGGCCAGGGTGCGCGAGCTCCAGCGGCTGATCGAAGGTGTAGGTGACCCACTCGCCGGGCTGGATGTCGCGCGCGCAGCGGGTCCCCTCCCAGAGGGGCTCCCACTGCCAGAAGTCGAAGCCGTTGTAGCCGAAGTCCGGGTAGAGCCCGGCGCGCAGCTCGGTCGCCGGATCCACGCCGTCGGGGATGCCGGCCCACTGGACCGAGAAGCCGTGGATCCGGGCCGGGTGGTCGACCTCGAAGCGGACCGCCTCCCACAGGACCTCGGCGTTGAGCTGGTAGGTCGTGCCGTCGACGGTGATCGACCAGGTCTTCTCGCGCAGGTTGGCGGCGCCGACGCCGTCGTCCCAGGAGAGCTCGGCGAGGCCGCCCTGGAGCGGCCGCCCCCCGGTGCCGCACGGGGGCGGGGTCAGGTCGGGCTCGGCGTCGGGCAGGTCGGCGTCGAGGCCGCCGTCGCGGCCTCCTTCCGGCGTCGTGCCGCCGCAGCCGGCGGCCAGCAGGGCGAGGAGCGCGACGACACTGGGGACGAGGCGACGGCGCATGCGGGCCTCCGGGCGGCGACTGACCGCCATGGTACGCGCTACGCGCGTGGCTGGTCAAAGCGTGGTATCACCGTCCCATGGGCGTCCGCATGCCGCTCCTCGGGGCCGTCGTCGCGTGCGCCGGCGCGCTCTCCGGCTGCCGCCGCCCGGATCCGGCGCCCGCGGTGCCCGCCTACCGCCTCGACGCCGCCCGGGCGGCCGGCTTCGCCGTCCTCTCGCTCGAGTGCGTCGACCGCGAGTACCCGAACAAGCCCGGCAACGTGATCGAGAACGACGAGCAGGTCAAGCCGCCGCGGGCGCTCACGCCGGCCTTCCACGGCTGCTTCGACTGGCACTCGGCGGTGCACGGACACTGTGCGCTGGTGCGCCTGCTCCTCACCCGCCCCGACCAGCCGAACGCCGCGGCCGTGCGCGCCGCCCTCGGGCGGCACCTCACGCCCGCGCGCATCGCCGGCGAGGTCGCCTACCTCGGGGCCGAGCGCAACCGCACCTTCGAGCGTCCGTACGGCTACGGTTGGCTCCTCCGGCTGGCCGCCGAGGTGCGCGGCTTCGACGACCCGGACGCCCGCGCCTGGGACGCGGCGCTCAAGCCGCTGGCGACGCTCGTCGCCGAGCGCATGCGCGACTACCTCGGGCGCCTGAGCGTGCCCGTGCGCGAGGGGACGCACTCCAGCACCGCCTTCGCCCTGGTGCACGCCCTCGACTACGCGCGCGCGGTCGGCGACCGCGACTTCGCCACGGCCATCACCGCGCGGGCGCGCGACTTCTACGCGCGGGACGTCGACTGCCCCACGCACTTCGAGCCGTCCGGCGAGGACTTCGTCTCGCCGTGCCTGGTCGAGGCCGATCTCATGCGCCGCGTGCTCCCGGCGCCGGAGTTCGTGCGCTGGCTCGACCGTTTCCTGCCGGCGCCGGGGAGCCCGCGCTTCCGGACGGTGGCCGAGCCCGCCGAGGTCCGCGATCCCAAGGACTACCGCATCGGCCACCTCATCGGCCTGCACCTGCAACGCGCCGCGAGCTTCGAGGGGATCGCCGGGGCGCTCCCGGCCGGCGACGCGCGCGTGGCCGCCTACCGGGCCCTGGCGGCGCGCCACCGCGACGCGGCGCTCGCCAAGATGACCGAGGCCGGCTACGGCGGCGCCCACTGGCTGGCGTCGTTCGCCATCTACCTGCTCACCGGCGTCGGCCAATGACCCGGGACGGAGGGACGCCATGGACGATTGGACGACGCGGTTCCGACCCGAGTTTGCGGCGCTGGTCCGGGAGCACGCCAACCGGGCGCCCGGCTTCGTCACGCTGCTGGGCCTGTCGGTCGAGGAGTACGGCCCGGGGACGGTGCGGTGCCGGCTCCCCTACCGGCCGGAGATCGACAACAGCATGGGCTCGGTGCACGGCGGCGCCATCGCGGCGCTCATCGACCACACCCTGTCGCTGGCCGTCTACCCGCTGGTGGCGCCCGGCGTGTGGGTCGCCACCACCAACATGAGCGTGCAGTACCTCCACCCGGTGCGCTCCGGCGACTGCTTCGCCGACGGCACCGTGGTGTCGCTGGGCACCCGCCAGGCGGTGGTCCGGGTCGAGGTGACCAACGCCGGGCGCACGGTGGCCGTGGCCGTGGGCGGGATCATGGTGCGCGAGCGCGAGACGCCGCGTACCGCGACGCAGCCGTGAGCGCCCTCGAGCACCTGCGTGGTCTGGCGGCGCTGGGGCCGCGGCCCTCGGGCAGCCCGGCCGAGGCGGCCGCGGCCGACTACGCGGCGACGGCGCTCCGCGCGGCGGGCCTCGAGCCGCGCGTGGAGCAGTTCGTGAGCGCGCGATCGGCGTGGTATCCGTACGCCGCGTTCGCCGGCCTGGCGCTCCTGGGCGAGGTCGTCTTCCTGGCGGGCGGCACCTCGGGCGCCGCCGCCGCCTTCTGCCTCACGCTCTTCGGCCTCGGGGCGGGGCTGCTCGAGCTGACGTTCCGCGCGAACCCGCTGCGTTGGATCCTCCCCCGGGTCGACAGCCAGAACGTCGTCGCCCGGATCGCGCCGCGCGACGCGGCCCGCGCGCGGGTGGTGCTCCTCGGGCACCTCGACACGCACCGCACGCCGCTCGTCTTCTCGTCGGACGGCTGGCTGCGCCTGTTCGAGAAGCTGGTCCCGCTGGGGCTCGTGAGCGTGCTCCTCCTGGCGGTGCTGGAGGCGCTGGCGGCCGCCGGCGTACGCGGCCCGTGGCACCTCGTGTCGCTGCCGTTCGGCTTCGTGGCCGCGGGCCTCCTGGTCCTCTTCGTCCAGGCCGACCTGACGCCCTACACCGAGGGCGCCAACGACAACGCCTCGGGCGTGGCCGTGGTCCTGGATCTGGCGCGCCGGCTCAGGGCCGAGCCGCTCGCAACGACCGAGGTGTGGGCCGTGCTCACCGGCTGCGAGGAGGTCGGCTGCTACGGCGCCTTTGCGTTCGCGGCGGCGCACCGCGCCGACCTGGGCGGCGCCGCCTGGATTGCCATCGACAGCGTCGGCGGCCACGGCGCGGGTCCGATCTACCTCACGCGCGAGACCTTCCTCCTCCCCGCGCCGAGCGATCCGGGGCTCGTGCGCCTGGCCGAGCGGGTCGCGGCGCGGCGCCCCGAGCTGGGCCTGCGCGGCACCACGGCCTCGGGCGCGTACACCGAGGGGTGCGTGGGCGGCCGTTGCGACTGCCGTGTGCTCACCTTCCTGGCGTTCGACGTCCACGGCCTGCTGCCCGAGTGGCACCGCGTCACCGACGTGGTGGCGAACGTGGACCCGGAGGTCGTCGAGCGGACCGAGTCCGCGGTCTGGGACCTGCTCCACGACTTCGACGCCGAGGCCGCGGGGAGCGGGGCAGCGAGCGCGGCGGGGTGACGCCTCGCGCCCCCGGTCGCGCGACCCGGGGGCCATGTCCCACCTTGTGGGGAGACCTCACCCCGATCCGCATCGGGCCGGCCGTCGCAACCTGCCGGATCTCTTGAAGCGGGGCTCGCGCCGACGCTGGCCGGCTCCTTGCTAGGGAAGGGCGCGGTGACCAATGCGACGCTGGTCTCTCGGCCTCCTCGTGGCGGTCGCGCTCGGCTTGAGCGCCTGTGTCCAGAAGATCATCCAGACCTCCCACGAGGCCGAGGGCGACGCCGGCGTCCCCCCTGGTGACGGCGGGCTTCAGGACGCGCGGGGCGACCGCTGGCTGCCGCCGCCTCCCGACGGGTACGTCCCGCCGACGCCCGACGGCGGGGCCCTGCCCGCCGACGGCGCGCCGCACCCGGCCGACGGCGCGCCGCCCCAGTCCGACGCCGGCCCGGTCGGCCCCCAGCCCGGCGACGGCGTGCAGTGGCTCACCTACGGCGCGCTCAACTCGAGCACGGGCACCGGGTGGGGCCCGGTGCTGACCGACATCGCGCAGCACATCCCGCAGGGCCAGCTCGGCACCTACTGGGACAGCGACCCCATCACCGCCGGCCACGAAACCAGCCACGGGATCCACGCGTACCTCCGCAACAACTACAACACCACCGGCGCGGCCGCGAACGGCTTCTACGTCCTCGGCAGCAAGGCGGCCATCGTCAAGGAGCCGAACATGCGCAAGTCCGACGTCGCGGCCTACATCCCGTCGGCCCTGCGCGGCATGCGCTACGATCTCTACATCACCGGCCAGACCGAGTGGGACGACACGCCCCTCTACGTCTGGGACGAGTGGAACGCCTACCTGAACGGCACCGCCGTGGGCGTGGACATCGCCACGGCGGGCAACTGGACTTCGGGCTGGCAGGACGGCTGCATGGGCACGATCGAGTTCGTGGTCTACGCGCTCGCCGTGGGCATGGCGGCGCAGGACCACGACGCGAGCTACTTTTCGTCGTACCGCCAGTTCACCGAGTTCCTCGCGTGGAACCTGCGGCGCTCGATGCAGACCTACCTCGCGTGCGCCGTGTTGCCGGAGTTCGCCTGGGACGAGCAGGACCAGTTCTACGCCGCGCTCAAGACCGGCGCGGCCGCCGACGCCATGCGCCAGTTCGCGCGCACGACCTTCGGCGCAGCGTGGACGCAGCAGGTCCTGGGGTTTTGACCTAGCCCACAGGCAGCGCCTGGCGCAGGGCGCAGAGCACCTGCTGGCCCGCCCGGAGCGGCGCGTCTCCCGGCGGCCCGGCGCATGGCGCGGTCCAATCCTGGACCGCGCCTGATGATGTCGCGTCGCGCGCGACGAGCACGAGCCGCGCTCCCAGGCGGCGACCGACCTCGGCGGCGCTCAAGCCGTCGCAGTCCGCAGGGACGCGTCGCGTCGCCAGCACGCACAGGCTCGTCTCGTCGGCGAAGGCCGCCTGCACGCCCTCGTGGAGCGCCGCCGCCACGAAGGCCGGGGCCGCCACGCGCGACGGGCTCAGGGCCACGTCTACCAGGCCCCCGGCCTCCACCTTGCGGGCGAGGTCGGGGTCGAAGAGCCGCACCACCACGCGCGCGTGGGGCGCGAGGCGGCGCGCATGCAGCCCCACGGCGAGGTTGGCCGCGTCGTCGCCGGTCGCCGCCACGACCGCCGCGGCGCCGGCCACGTTGGCGGCCTCCAGGGTGGCGGGCACGCGGCCGTCGCCCGCCACCACCGAGCAGCGCTGCCGGAGCGCGGCCGCCAGCTCCCCCTCGATCTTCAGATCTACGGCGACCACGGCGCGGCCGGCGGCGAGCAACTCGTCGACCACGCGGTAGCCGACGTTCCCCACGCCGACCACGACCTTGTGCCCCGACTTCGGGACGGTAGGCTGGCCGAAGACCTTGCGGAACCGCTCGCTCACCACGAAGTCGGTGGCGAAGGCGTAGAGGATGGCCATGGTCACGGACCCGATGAGCATGACCAGGCTCGCGTACAGCTTGAGGAAGGCGCCGTTCTCCTTGGGCGTGATGTCGCCGTAGCCCGTCGTCGTCACGGTGGTGACCACGTAGTAGATCGCGTCCACGAGGCTCAGGCGCATGCCGAAGCTGAAGACCAGCACCGAGAGGCAGATGAGCACGAGGAGGAACAGGAACATCACCCGCAGCGCCGCGGGCGCGTTGGACCAGGAGCGGCGCAGGGCGCTCCACGTCGCGCGCGGGGGCGTGGCCGCGGCAGCGGACGCCACGGCCGCCGGCGTGGTGACGCCGGAGAGCGCGTTGAACCGCGCCTGCTCGCCGAGGAGCGTGACCACGTCGCCGGCGGCGAGCGGCGTGGCCGGGTCGCGCGCCTCGTCGAGCACGACCACCTGGTGCTGGCGCTCCGTCGCGGCCGCCGTCAGGCCGGCGAGCGTCGAGCGCGCCTCCACCCGGACACGTCCCACCACGAAGGGGCGCCCCCCCAGCGTCAGGGTGGCGAGGACCTCCTCGCCGACGGCGGCGTAGGCGAGGGTGGGCCCGGCCAGGGCCGACGACCCGAGCGCACGCCGCACGCCGAGGCGCTCCTCGAGCATGCCGCCCAGGTCGCGGTCGAAGAGGCGCACCACGATGGGGAGGTCGGGGCGCTGTTGCCGGGCGTCGAGGGCCGTCTCGATGTTGACCACGTCGTGGTTGGTCGCGGCGATCACGGCCCTGGCGTGGGCGAGGCCGGCGAGCGCGAGGGTGGCCGCGCTGCGCGCGTCCCCCGTGATGATCTCGGCGCCGGCGGCGCGCGCCGCCCGCAGCCAGTCCTCGCGCGCCGCCTGGTTGATCACCACGACCTTCTCGCCCAGGCGGAGCAGGAGCAGCGTCAGCCGGTAGCCGACGCGGCCCAGGCCGCAGACGATGATGTGCCCGGAGAAGGTCGGGGCTCCGCTCGCGGCGCTCACGAGCCGACGCTACGACGGGTGCGAGCCGGCCGCAAGCCCGGCCCCGCTGGCGCCGAGGGGGGCTCGAGAAGGCGGTTCCCTGGCGCGCGCCCCGGCGGTAGACTCCTCGACGGGAGGGCACCATGACAGCTGCGGACGGGAACGCGGCACCCCCGACCTGGTGGCACCCCATGACGCGCCGGCAGTTCGCGGCGGGCGGCGTGGGCCTCGCGGCGGCCGCCGCCCTCGCGGGCGTCGGCGCGGGCACGGCCGGCTGCTCCAGCGACGAGGAGAGCGAGGAGGACTCGCTCGCGCTCCAGCGGAAGCACGGCTGGGCCATCGGCCAGGAGACCAGGCCGCTCGTGCTCCCGGGCACCACGGGCGTCGACTCGCGGGGCGGCACCGATTGGCGGCGGTACCACACGCCAAGCGCGTTGCTGGCGGCGCTCACGCCCAACTCGGCCGAGTGGCGGCCGTTCTTCGTGCCCACGCTGATCCAATCGCTCGGCCAGGCGACGCTGAAGGCCAGGGTGATGCCGGTCTTCACGCCGGAGATGCAGGAGGCCTGCGCCCGCGGGGAGGCGATCGGCCGCGATCTCCTCGCCGCCACCGAGAGCCCACGCAGCACGCTGGTCGTCGCCGACCTGCCGGGGCGGCAGTCGGTGGCGCTGGCCGCGGGCCTCGCGGGCGCGGCGCACGTGGTGCCGACCTTCGACAACTGGCCGCACCCCTTGGGCGTGGTGCCGGCGGGCGAGACCCTCGGCGCGCTCCTCTACTACGCGGCCGATCTCGACGCGCGCAAGGGGGGGGTGGCGGCGACCGCCCCGGCGGTGTTCGCGCTCGACGCCAACCGCCTCGCGCCCTACAACGATCCCGACACGCAGTTCGACAACCGCTACCCGGCCCGGCTCCCCGACGTGGCCACGCTCAAGTCACGCGGAGTGCGCGCCGTGCTGTACGTGGTCCGCGACCGCACCGTGGAGCGCGAGCTCGACGACCTCAACGATCTCTTCGTGGCCTACCGGCAGGCCGGCATCCAGGTGGCGTTGCTGCCGGCGGTCGACCTGCAGCGCTCCATCACTCCGGCGGGGGTCCGCTACTACTACGGCGGCTACCCGCACACGCACTTCTACTTCTTCGCCTACCACCCGTACTTCGGCTACCGCCCGGCCCTGGTCGCGCGCACGCGGGTGGCGTTCGTCGGTACGCCGCGGGCACCGGCCTTCGGGCGCCTCGGCTACTCGCCCGTGGCCCGGCCCACGGCCTTCTCCGGGCACCGCCTGGGTGGGGCACCGGGCGTGGGCCGCGCGCGCCCCTCCGGCTTCGGCCGCACCTCGGTGCGCAGCTCCGGCGGGCGCATCACCGGCGTACGCGCCGGCGGCAGCGGCTCGTTCCGCGGCGGGGGTTTCTTCGGCTAGGGCGCAGGTGGCGCGGACCCGGCATCGGCGGTAGCATCGCCGGCATGGGCAAGGGCTCGCAACACCGCGTCGGCCGGCTGGCCGCTCTCGCGCTCGTCGTGCTCCTCGGGCTCGGCGCTGCCTGCGGCAGCGACGGCCCCGCGCCCGGGCAGGACGGCGCCGTGGACGCGTCGGGCGGGGACGGCGGCGGCGGGCTGGAGGCGCTCTGCACGCAGACGGGCGGGACCGCGGGGAGCCAGCTCTGCTGCGGCAGCGTGACGGACTTCCCCGACACCTGCGGAGTGGGGAACTGCGGCTGCTCGCCCAGCGCCAGCCACCAGGTCCAGGTCTGCACCTGTCCGTCCGGCAAGTGCTTCGCCCCCGACAAGGGGTGCAAGACGCCGTAGTAGTAGCCGCGCTACCCGCCGCTGACCCAGCTCCACACGAAGTAGAGCACGATCAGCACCACCACGATCGCGGCGATGATGGCCACCGCGCCCTCGGGCACGGCGCGCTTGCCCGTGGCCTTCTGGCAGGTCGGGCAGATCACGGCGCGGGCGTCGATCATCGTGCCGCACTGCGGGCACGGCCGCACCTGTGCCGGGCGCTTCTCGTCGACGGTGTCGACGCCGGCAGGCTCCGGCCGGGGCGCGCCGTGGCGGGGGCGCCACTCGTCGATGGTATCGCTGCCCGTGGCGTCCCCGAGCTCGGGCGCGATGGCCGGCGGGGCGATGGCCGGCGGGGCGATGGCCGGCGGGGCGGTGGGTGGTTCGAGCTGCCCGGCGGCGGCGGACGCGGAGCGGCGCTCGTCGATGGTGGCGTCGGGGTCGAAGGGGGGCTCGCTCATGGTGGCCGATGGCGCGGGCCAACCCTGGCCCGCGCCCGTTCAGCATGCGGCCGGCGCCTGCGGGGCGAGGCTGACCGCCGCACGCCACTGTACCAGAGGCCGAATCCTACGGTGGACAGTTCTGCTGGCGCCAGGCGTCCACGGCGTAGTCCTCGAAGGTGCCGTGGAACGCGCCGAGGCCCGGAAAAGGGACGCCGTTCACCGCCAGGTAGTAGTCCAGGCTCGCGTCCACGTACTGCTCGCCGAAGCCCGAGTTGAGCGTCGTCGGCACCGTCGGGCAGTGGAGCGGGCGGAAGGGATCGAGGCCGCCCAGGTCGAGCACGTAGCGGGCGTTGTTGCCCACGCGGCGCTCGAAGTCGACGTAGCTGCGCGACCACGCCCCGTCGCCGAAGCGGTGGTAGACTGCCACGTCGAGCTCCTGCCAGACGTCCGGGTTGTCCCAATCGGTCACGCCCGGCTTCCACACCTCGAAGCAGAGGTTGCGGGTCGTGGCGCGCTGCCGGGCGAAGGTGCCGTAGAGGAAGCCTTCCTCGACCGGCGTACCGCCGTTGCAGGGCTCGGTGTCGTCGCGCGTGATCTTGGTGACGAACCCGCTCACCGATCCGGGCGCGTCGACCACGCGCAGGGTGCGCGGGTCGCCGCCGTCGGGCCCGGGGGCGAGGCCGATGCGGAACCACTCGGCGCCGCTGGTGCTGAAGCGGAAGGCAAACGTCACCTTGCGCCAGTCGCTGCCGAGCGCCTCGTGCTTGACGTCCCACAGATAGATGAAGTTGTTGCCGTTCGTGCCGGCGTAGCCGAGGGTGGTGCGCCGCAGCGCGCCGCCGTCGACGCTCCACTCGGCCTCGGCCAGCAGCCGCGCCGGGTCGCCGCCCCGGTCGGTGAGGCCGGGGACGTACACCTCGGCGCTGACGAACGCGCACATGCGCTCGGCGATGCTCCACGGGTAGATGGGCACGGGCTCCAGGAGCCCCGCGGCCGGCAGGCTGCACGGGTCGCTGTTGGTGCCCCAGTCGGGCGCGCCGGCGCCCCAGCTCCCGGCCCACTGCACCGGCAGCGCCCCGCAGGCGCCGGGATCGTCCGCGACGCGGAAGCCGTTGTCGATCGCGAGGACGTAGTTGTCGAAGTCGCCCGGATTGCGGTTGTGATCGAAGACGCGGCTGCCGTCCGGCATGGCCAGGAACGGCACGACCTCCATGCGGGAGGCGGCGAGCGACGAGCCGCTCGTGCTGGGCATGGGGCTCGTGTGCTCGGCCAGCCTGAACGCGAAGCGCTCGAAGCCGGGGCCCGCGCCCGAGGCGCCGGCTGCGGGTGCCTCGTACCAGTCGCCTTCGGCGGTGTTGGGGGCGTGGGGACGGTAGATGACGGCCGGGCGCGCACCTGCGTCCAGGGCAGCGCGCGCCACCTCCAGCGCGCCGAACCACACCCAGTTGCCGCCCTGGGTCTGGTAGCCGCCGCGCTCGTCCGAACGGCGCGCGAGGTCGCGGAGCACGATCTGGCAGGCGCGGTCCGCGCGGTCGGCGCCCTGACCGCCATCAGTGGAGATGAGCGGCGCGCTCGCGTCGGTCTCGACCGCCGCGGGGGTCACGGCCTGGCAGGCCGCGATCAGGAGTGCAACCAACGGAGTAGGGTTGAAACGCACAATCTCCCTCATCTGCCCACCTAGGGGCACTTGTCAGGCTAGTGGTAACTCAAGTGAGAGTCACTATACGCGCCAGGCATGGGCTTGGCAAGGGTGAAGAAGAGAAGCAGTTGAAATGTTTAACGTTTAACGTTCCACATTCGACTGCTTCAGCGGGATGCGACGGCCAGCACGGCCTTGAGATCGGTCAGACCATGGAGGGCCTTCTCCACGCCGTCCTGAAGGAGGGTGGTCATGCCGGCCCCGATCGCCAGCGCGCGGGTCTCCTCCACGGGCGCCTTGCGCGAGATGGCCTGGCGGGTGCGGTCGTCCGTGACCAGCAGCTCGTGGAGCGCCACTCGTCCCTTGTACCCGGTGCCGCCGCAGTTCTCGCAGCCGCGGGCGCCGTAGAGCGTGGCCTCGGCCACGCGGATGCCGCGCGCGGCGAGCGCCTCCGGGCCCCCGAACGCCTCCACCATGGCCACGCGCTCCTCCGCGGTCGGCTGGCGCTGCTCGCGGCAGGCGCGGCACAGGCCGCGGGCCAGGCGCTGCGCCAGCACGCCCAGGAGCGAGTCGGCGAAGCTGAACGGGTCGAGCCCCATGTCGAGGAGCCGCGTGATCGTCTCCGGCGCACTGTTGGTGTGCAACGTACTCAACACCATGTGCCCCGTCAGCGACGCCTCAATCCCCGTGTGCGCCGTCTCTGCATCGCGCATCTCCCCCACCATGATGACGTCCGGATCGGCCCGCAAAAACGCCCGCATCGCCGCCGCAAACGTAAAGCCAATGCGCGGCTGCACCT
>JACRCY010000013.1 GCA_016218785.1 Deltaproteobacteria bacterium | reverse complement strand
GTCACACCGCGCGGCGTGCATGCCTCGCCAGGAAGGCCATCGGTAAGCCGTGTGCCGGAAATCGGCACGCACGGTTTGAAAGGGGGTCCTGCCCTTTCACCGATGCAACACAACGTGTGAAAGGGCAGGATCTACCAATGGCCGATCCCCGGGGGTTCGACCGCCGCGATTTCCTCTCCACCTGCGGGCGCGCGGCGCTCGGCGCCGCGGTCCTCGGCGTCGGTGGGCTGTCGGCCGGCTGCGGCGCGGGCCGCCTCGGCGTGGGGAGCAGACCCCCCACCGCCTCACACGCCGGCTACCTGCACAGCGACCTCGTCGACCGGTTCCGCGCGCAGCGCGCGCCGGGGCAGCCGTTCCTGGCCGGCGCGGCGCGCCTGAACATCACGCCCCCCGACCTCCGGCGCACCTGGCTCGCCGGCTTCGGCTTCGAGCGCCGCGCGCGCGGCGTGCTCGATCCCATCTGGACGCGCGCCTTCTTCTTCGACGACGGCGAGCAGCCGCTCTGGCTGATCTCCGCCGATGTGGTGGGCTTCCAGCTCCCCACGGTCAAGCGCATCCGCCAGCTGATCAGCCCCCGCTGGGGCCAGAACGCCATCGTCTGCGCCACCCACAACCACGACGGCCCCGACACCGTCGGCTTCTGGGGCCCGTCGTTCATGTTCCTCCTGCCGGTGGAGTCGGGCGTCGACCGCGTCTACCTGACGTGGCTGGAGCGCGCCATCGCCACGTGCGCGCTGCGCGCCGTCCAGACCGCCGTCCCCGCGACCCTGCGGATCGGCAAGACCACGCTCCCCGAGGATCTGGTCATCAACCTCCGCAAGCCCGGCCACTTCGACAAGGAGCTGACGGTGCTGCAGGCGGTGGCGACCACCGGGCGGCCCATCGGCACGCTCGCCTGCTTCCCGTGCCACGCCGAGTCCCTGGCCGACAGCAACCCGTACGTCTCGGCCGACTTCCCCGGCTTCATGTACCAGACGGTGGAGCGCGCCACGGGCGGCGTGTGCGGCTTCTTCCAGGGCGCCGAGGGCGCCATGGTGACCAGCCCCTTCGACAAGCATGCCTCCCTCGCCGCCCGGTACCGGTTCACGCAGAAGCTCGGCCGCACGCTCGGGCGGCGCGTGCTGCAGGCCCTCGGCGGCCCCCGGCCCCTGCGGGGCTCGGGCATCGCAGTGCGCCGCACCGCCGTGCGCTACCCCATCTCAACCGACATGTTCCGCCTGATCGACAAGCTGAAGCTGCCGCTGGTGGAGCGGTCGCTCAAGGGCGGCTCCATGGAGAGCGAGGTGGGCGTGGTGCGCTTGGGGGCGCTGACCATGGCCGCGTTGCCCGGCGAACCCTCGCCCGACATCGGCTTCCGCGCCCGCGACCTGCTGAAGGGGGAGCACCGCCTGGTCCTGGGCCTCAGCAACGACGAGGTCGGCTACCTCCTGACGCGCGAGCAGTTCCAGGACAAGAGCTACGCGTACGAGGCCGGCGTCAGCCCCGGCCCCGAGGCCGGTGACCTGACCCTGCAGGCCCTCCGGGGGCTGGCGTGAGCCGCCCGCGGCGCAGGAAACCCCCGCGCCCCGCCCCGCATCCAAAGACGGACGCAGAGGCAGCCATGCCGAAGACGCGCAGCGCTCTCGCCCGGCAGCGTGCCCAGCTGAGCCTGGTGCAGGGCACCGATCGCGTGGCCCTGCGGCGCACGGTCACGACCCTCGGCGACCTCGTCTCGGCCGCCTTCCAGGTGACGGGCTCGACGCAGGGTGCGGCCCGCCTCCTCCGCGAGTCGTCGCCGCTCGGCCAGCTCCTCGACCGCCGCATCGTCATTGGTTGGCGGCCCGGCGCCCGAAAGTGACTACCCGTAGCGCGGCGGGGACGGCTCCGCCGGGCCCGCCGCGGGGGGCGCGGGGGGACGCAGAGGCGCGCCGCCAGCCGCCTGCTGGCCACCTTCGTCGCTCGCGCCGGGCGGTCCCCCCGATCTAGAGGAAGCAGGCGTGGTTGGCCTTGAAGGGCGCGCGGAGGCCGCCGAGGATGCGCTTGACCGCCGCGCTCTTGAGGAAGCGCCGGTCGAGCCAGCGCCGCGCCTCGACGCGCGGGTGCGAGCCGCCGCAGCGGAAGTCGTCGTAGAGCGAGAGATCCGTGGTCGCGTGGAACGGCACGATGGCGGTGACGCCGTACCGCTCGGGCCACCGGTGCATAGGGCTCCGCCGCGGCAGGTTGAGGAGCGCGTGGTTGATGTCGCTGATGGTCGCCCCCTCCTCCTCGACGAAGGCGAGCGTCGCCTCGCGGTCCGCGTCGGTCTCCGTGGGGAGGCCGAAGAGGAGGTAGACCTGGTTGCGGATGCCGGCCGCCGCCGTGGCGCGCAGGAGGCGGCGCATGACCTCCGGGCCGGCGCCCTTGCCCATCAGGTCGAGCATGCGCGGCGCCGCGCTCTCGATGCCGATCTGCAGCATGGCGCAGCCGCCGGCCGCCAGGTGGCTCGCGAAGGCCGGGTCGGCGAACGCTCCTTCCGCGCGCACGAACCCGTGCCACGAGAGGGGCAGCGCGTGGCGCTGGATCAGGTCCGCGAGGTGCTCGAGGTGGCGCGGCGGGAGCGCCGAGTCGGTGAGGTGGAGCATGGCGCCGGCGGGGAAGCGGGCCGCCACCTGCCGGAGGAACGCCTCGAGCGCGTCCTCGCCGCAGGGGCGGTGGCGGGGGTGCAGGTGGTCGGGACAGAAGGTGCAGCGCCCCCAGTAGCAGCCGCGGCCGAGCGCCGCCGGCACCTTGGGCAGCGGCGCGAGGTAGGCGCCGAAGTCGGTCTCGTCGAGGTCGATGGACAGCGGGCCCCCGGGCCCGACGGCGAGCGGGCCCCCGGGCGCGGCGCCCTCGGCCGCGCCGGCCGCGCCGCCCAGCTCCCGCGCCAGCGCTTGGAGCGCCGCGTCGGTGTCGCCCGGGACGATCCGGTCGAAGAGGCCGAACGCCTCGTGGTCGAGGCGCAGCCCGGCCGCCACCCAGCACGCCGGGAGCGGGCCGCCGAGGAGCAGCGCCAGGTCGGGCAGCCGCTCGCGCAGTAGCCGGGCCAGGCGGAACGCGGCGTAGGCCTGGTTCTGGAAGGTGAGCGAGAGACCCACGTGCGTCGCGCCGCGCGCCCGGAGCGCCGGGATCAGCTCGTCCGTGAAGTAGGCGTCGAACGGCGTCGCGCCACGCGCCAGCCGCAGCAGGGCCGCGGCGCTCTCGGGCCGCGAGCCGCGGTGCTCCACGTCGGCCACGCGCAGGCGGAAGCCGGGGTGGGGCACCGACGCCAGGGCCAGGGCCGCGTCGAGGTGCGTCACCGCCGAGGAGTAGCGCTGCCAGTCCAGATAGGTCTCGGGGCGTCGCAGCGGCGGCGCCGCCTGCGTCACCGAGCGCAGCGCGCGACGGAACGCCAGGACCTCGCCGGCGGGCCGCCCCGCGGCCGCCGCGAGGCAGCGCTCCAGGCTGGCGCGGCCGAGCGCGTGGCGGTACCAGCCGATCGACGCATCGACCCAGAAGGCGCGCACGCCGTGGCCGCGCAGCACGCGCGCCGCGGCCGCACCCGAGAGGTTCGGCTCCGACGGTTTCACCACCGGCGGCGTGACGATGGCGAGCGTCGCGCTCACGCGGCGGGCGGGCCCCCGTGGAACTGCGGCAGCCAGGCGCGCTCGGCGGCGAGCAGCTCGTCGAGGATGGCGCGGGCCGCCGCCGGGTCCGGCACCACGGGATCGAGCACCAGCGCCTGCAGCGCCAGGGTCCGGTCGCCGTGCACGGCCGCGTCCACGGCCAGGGAGGCCAGCTCCATCTGGCGCCGGCACAGGATCGCGATCCCCTCGGGCAGGGGCCCGACGCAGAGGCCGCGCACGCCGGCGCCGGAGATCATGCCCGGCACCTCCACGATGGGCCCGTCGGGGAGGTTGGCGATGTGCCCGCGGTTGGGGAGGTCGACCGCCAGCTCGTAGTGGTTGCTGTTCTCGAGCACGCCGCAGACGAGCGGCACCACGCGCTCGCCGCTGTCGACGTCGAGGAAGCGCGCGACCGGCAGGGTGCCGGCGTTCACGCGCGCGAGGTCGTCCCACATGCCCTGCCGCGCGGCCGCGGCCGCGGCGAAGTCGTACCCCTGCTCGCCGACGGGCCCGAAGGCCCAGGCCACGTACTCGCCCGCGTGCTGGTCGCCGGTCGCCGGATACAGGCCGAAGACGTCGTGCAGCTGGCGGCAGAGCGGCTCGAAGTCCGGCGGCATGGCCGCGAGGCGCCGCCGGAACTCGGGGTAGAGGTCGGCGCCGGTGAGGCGGTCGCGCAGGTCGGAGATCCAGGTGAAGTGGTTGATGCCGGCGGCCTTCAGGTCGAGGTCGGCCGGCGCGCACCCCAGCACCTGCGCCGCGGCGCTCACGCCGTGGAACACCTGGTGGCACAGGCCCACCACGCGCACCTTCGAGTAGCGGGAGACGGCGAGGCACATGCGCGGCTCGGGGTTGGTGAAGTTGACCAGCAACGCGGCGGGGCAGAGCGCCTCCAGGTCGCGGCAGATGGCCAGCATGGGCGGGATGTTGCGCGCGGCATGGAAGAGCGCGCCCGGGCCGCCGTTCTCGCCGAGCACGTGCCGGACGCCGTGCCTCCGGGGCACCTCGAAGTCCAGCTTCCAGGTGCGCTCCCGGTCGACCGCGATCGACACGACCACGAACTCCGCGCCGGGGAGGGCGCGGCGGCGGTCGGTGGTGGCCTCGATCGTCAGGTCCACGCCCGCGGCCTGCACCATGCGCCGGAAGAGCGCCTCGAGCGCACCGAGCCCTTCGGGGTTGATGTCGACGAGCACGATGGTGCTGCCGGCCAGGCGCCGGCCCGCGCGGCAGAGGTCGGCGAAGGTGCTGGTGCCGAAGCACACGCTGCCGGCGCCGATGAGGACGATCCTGGTCTGGGGCACTTGGGGCACCTCGCTGGGGCGCTGGCGCTGTCCCGCCGGCGCCGCACTCGATTCATAGCACAGCTTGTGGCAACTGCCGGAAGCTGGCCGTCCCGGCGAGGGTGGAGTCCGTCAAGAGCCGCTCGCCTGCGCCCACGGCGTGAGTCAGCATGAACCGGGACGCGGCTCGCTCCCTGGACCGCTTCTCGCGCCGCGGCCGCGTCGTGCCGCCGCCCGAAGCGGCCCCTGTGGTAGCATGCCCCCATGCCCGAGACCGGGGAGCCCGGGGCAGGCACCGGGGCCGACGCCGGCGGCGCCCCTGCCGTGCCCGCTGCGCCAGCCATCGACCCGCACAGCGACGCGCGCGCGCTCACCTTCTGGCAGAAATTCATGTACGCCCTCGGCAATTTCCCCCAGGGCGTGGGGCCCGCCATCGTCGTCGGGTGGCTGCAGTACTACTACACCAAGACCTCCAGCTCCCTCGACGGCAAGATCACCACGGACGTGGCCGCGGGCGCCGCACTCCTGTCGTACGCGGTGTTCGGCTACATCGCGGGCGGCGCGCGCATGATGGAGGCGATCGCCAACCCGATCGTCGGCTACCTCTCCGACCGCACGACGTCGCGGTTCGGCCGCCGCCGGCCGTTCGTGCTGTTCCTTTCCCCGGTGCTGGCGCTCGCACTGGTGGCGATGTGGTTTCCGCCGGTGGGGAGCGCGTCGGCGACCAATGGTGTGTGGCTGGGCGTCACGCTCGGTCTGTTCTGGCTCTGCTACGCGGGCGTCGTCGGACCCTACCTGTCCCTCCTGCCGGAGATCACCCCGTACCTCAAAGAGCGCGTCACGCTCTCGGCGATCATGGGAGTGCTCGAGGTGGTGGGCATGGTCGTGTCGACCGTGCTCGCGGGCATTGTCATCGACGCCTACCGCGCGGGCGTCCGGGTCGCGGGCATCCCGCTCGACGGCTACAAGCTCCTGGGCGTGGGTGTCGGGCTGCTTACCCTCGTCTGCGTGTGGCTGGCCATGCGCTTCGTGCGCGAGACGCCGCACAGCGCGGCCAAGGAGGTCCCGTTCCAGTTCGGGACGGCCGTCAAGCACACGCTGCGCAACCGGCTCTTCGTCCCATACGTCCTCAGCGTGTCGTTCTTCACCATCGGCATCGACTCCGTGGTCGTTTCCATGCCGTTCCTGGTGGGGAGAGTCCTGCTCAAGAACGAAGACTTGGCCGGCCTCCTCCAAGGCGCGGTCGTGGTCTTCGCCGCGCTGATGTTCCCGCTGGTCGGCTGGCTCGCCGGCCGTTTCGGCAAGCGGCGCATCTTCAACCTCGGGCTGGGCGGCTTCGCGGCCGGGCTGCCGCTCCTCTTCTTCGTCGGCACGAACCCCTTCATCGGCTGGGGCATCGTGAAGCTCCTGGGCGTCTTCGGCGTGGCGTTCGCCAGCCCCTTCGGCGCCGCGCAGATCGCGCACATCGTGGTCGTGCTCTTGATCATCAGCTTCCCGGTGGCGACCCGGTTCGTGCTGCCGCGCGCCATCTTCGCCGACGTGGTAGACGAGGACGAGAAGCTCACCGGCTACCGCCGCGAGGCCATGTACAACGGCATGGAGGGGATCGTCTCCAAGACCGCGGCGGCGCTGGTGCCGCTCATCACCACGCAGCTCTTCCGGCTGTTCGGCGCCGAGCCCGGCCACTCCCTGGGGGTGCTCCTGGTCGGGCCCGTGGCCGGCGTGTTCGTGTTCCTGGGCCTCGTCGCGTTCCTGCGCTACCCGCTCAGGGACTGACGCGCGCCCCGAGCGCCGCCGCCTCCCAGGCCAGCAGGTTGGCGGCCATGCGCCGCGCCAGGGAGCCGTACCGCGGCACGGGCGAGGCCAGGCGCACGAGCGTGCTCTTGGGCAGCTCGCGGCCGCCCTCGCGCTCGAGCACCTGGGCCAGCGCCTCGAGATCGTCGCGCACCGGGTACGCGGCGTGCAGCGCGTTGGCGAGGTGCCAGCGCAACATGAGCAGCTCGCGCTCCACGAAGAAGCGCGCCCCCCGGGGCCGGCCAGGCACCCGCTCCAGCCACGCCGGCGCGCGGTGGCCCGAGCGCAGTTGCTCCGCCGCGCCGTCGTGGGTGTAGACCGCCTCCGCGGCGAGGGCCGCGAAAATCTCGCCCACCTGCGGGGCGTAGGGATCCCGTGGCGCCGGGGACGTCGCTGCCGGGGCCGTCGCGGGCGCTCCCGCCGACGAGCGCGATCGCGGCGAGAGCGAGCAGGGCCTTCTTCATGCAGTCCTCCGCGGCCGGTGCGCCGTGCCCGTGAGCACGAGGTGGAGCAGCACGCCGAAGAGCCCCACGACGAGCAGGCGCGCCCGCCGCGCGAGCGCGAACGCGACTGCGGCGGGGCCCGGGTACCCCAGGACGGAGAAGAGGTACACCGACGTCCCCTCGAGCACGCCGAGGCTACCGGGGATGGCGAAGCTCACCGTGCCGGCCGCGTGGTGGAGGCTGTAGCAGAAGAGGACGGTGAGCGGTTCGACGGGCAGGCCGAGGAGAGCGAACAGCGCGGCCACCTCGAGCGTGCCGGTGATACGCGCCGCCAGATAGCAGCAGAGCACGCGGGCGAGCTGGGCCGGCGCGAGCCTGACGGTGCGCGGATCGCTCGCGCCCAGCCAGCGCGCGACCCGGTTCCCGACCCTCCCGGGCAGGCTCGTGAGCACGACGAGGACGATCGCGACGCCGACTGCCGCGGCGAGCCCGGCATAGACGAGGAGCGCCGCGCGCACCCGCGCGTCCATGACGACGCGGCCCAGCGCGAGGGCGAGCCACAGCGACGTGAAGAGCATGCCCACGGCGTTCTCGACGATGCGGTCGCGAATGAGCGCCGTGACCGCCTGCTCGACCGGGACGAAGGCGGCGAGGTGCCTGGCCTTCAAGGGCTCGCCCCCGAGGCCCGCGAGCGGCAGGAGCGTGTTGTAGCCGTCGCCGATGAGCCGGATGCGGAGCAGGCGCCACCATGATACCTGGCGGTCGAGCAGCAGGTAGAGCGCGGTGGTGTTGCAGCAGAACCACACCAGCGCGATGAGCGGGGTCACCGCGACCCACGGGCCGAGCCGCAGGCAGGCCCGACCGATGTCGCCCAGCGGGTAGCGCGACAGCACGTACCCCAGGAGCGCCAGCCCCAGCAGGAGGAACACGCGGTCGCGCCAGCGCGCGAGCGACCGTCGAGCCGGAGCCGCGGGCGGTGCCGCCGCGGCCGCGGCCGCAGCGGGTGCGACCCCCCCGCGCGGGAGGTCGCTCGCGCTGCCGCTCCCCTGTGCCGTCGCCCGTGCCACGGGACGGGTGACCACCTCGGACCGTGAGGCCGCATTATCGGTCGCCCCGGCGATCAGCACAAGGCGGCGGGGGGCCCGGCGACGCACCGTTGACAGTGGCGGCCCCCGGGCGACGATCGCGGCGTGGCGCCGGCCCTGAGCTACCCGCCGGGTACCGCGCGGCGGCTCACGCTGCACACGCTCTCGTGCGTCCGCCCGGCGCTCCGGCCGGGCGACACGGTGCTCGCACCCCTGGTGACGGCGCGCTAGCCTGGCGCGCGCCACGCCTCAGTGGCCCACCGCGCGGAAAGTGCTAGTCTCCGCGCCATAGGGGGTCTCGCCATGCAACTGCGCCTGCTCCGTGCCGCCGGCCTCGTGCTCGCGGTCTCGCTCCTCGTCCCCGCGCTCGCCCGGGTGGCCCACGCCGGGATGCCGGGGCTCATCCCGCGCGACGTGCTCTTCGGCAACCCCGAGCGCACGCGGGCGCGCCTCTCGCCCGACGGCAAGCGCCTCGCCTGGATCGCGCCCGACCAGAAGAACGTGCTCCAGGTGTGGGTACAGACCATCGGCAAGCCCGACGAGAAGGTCGTCACCGCCGACAAGAAGCGCGGCATCCGCCAGTACCTCTGGGCCGAGGACTCGCGGACCATCCTCTACATGCAGGACGCCGACGGCGACGAGAACCACCACGTGTACGCGGTCGGCGTCGCCAAGGGGGCGGAGGCGGTGCGCGACCTGACCCCGTGGCAGGGGGTCAAGGCCGGGATCGTGGACGTGAGCCCGCGCTTCCCCACGCGCATCCTGATCCAGATGAACCTGCGGGACCGCCGCCTCTTCGACATGTACCGCGTCGACGTCAGGACCGGCGCGGTGGAGATCGACACCCAGAACCCGGGCGACGTGGCCGGCTGGGTGGTCGACGACAACCAGGCGGTCCGCGGCGCGGTCACGGTCACCCCCGACGGCGGCCGGGAGATCCGGGTGCGCCCGAGCGCCAAGGCGCCGTGGAAGACGCTGCTCAAGGTGGGGCCGGAGGAGAACCTCGACCCCATCGACTTCAGCAAGGACGGCCGGTCGCTGTACCTCAAGACGTCCGTGGGCAGCGACACGGCGCGCGTCGTGCTGCGCCACCTCGCCACGGGCAAGGAGACCCTGGTGGCGAAGAGCGACGCGGTCGATGCCGGCGACGTCGTCGTCCACCCCACGCGCCACGTGGTGCAGGCGGTCGGCTTCGCCCGAGGAAGGAACGTCTGGACCGTCGTCGACCCGACCGTCAAGGCGGACTTCGAAGCGATCGCCGCGCTCTCCGACGGCGATTTCCGCATCGCCAACCGCGACACCGCCGACAAGGTGTGGCTGGTCTACTTCGTGCGCGACCGCGGTGCCGTGCGCTACTTCACCTGGGACCGCGCCAGCAAGAAGGGGGAGTTCCTCTTCGCGCACCAGCCCCGGCTCGAGAAGTTCACCCTGGCCGACATGAAGCCCATCGACATCAAGGCGCGCGACGGCCTGGTCCTCAACTCCTACCTGACGCTGCCGCCGGGCGTGCCGCCGCGCAGCCTGCCGCTGGTGGTCTACGTTCACGGCGGCCCGTGGAACCGCGACAGCTGGGGGTTCGACCCCACCGCGCAGTGGCTGGCCAACCGCGGCTACGCCGTGCTGCAGGTGAACTTCCGCGGCAGCGACGGCTTCGGCAAGAAGTTCCTCCACGCCGGCGACCGCCAATGGGGCTTCGCCATGCAGGACGACCTCCACGACGCGATCGGCTGGGCCGTGAAGGAGGGGCTCGCCGACCCGAAGCGCGTCGGTATCCTCGGCGGCTCCTACGGCGGCTACGCGGCGCTCGCGGGCGCCGCCTTCACCCCCGACGCCTTCCGCTGCGCCGTGGACATCGTGGGCCCGTCGAACCTGTTCACCCTGCTCCAGTCGATCCCCCCGTACTGGAAGCCGATGGTGGCCATGTTCCACCAGCGCATGGGCGACCCCGAGGATCCCCAGGATCGCGAGCTGCTCAAGCGCGCCTCCCCGCTCTTCTCGGCGCGCAGGATCAAGATCCCGCTGCTCATCGGCCAGGGCGCCAACGACCCGCGCGTGAAGCAGGCCGAGTCGGAGCAGATCGTGGCGGCCATCGAGAAGAACCGCGGCCAGGCCGTCTACGTACTCTACTCCGACGAGGGGCACGGTTTCGCCCGGCCCGAGAACCGCATCGACTTCTTCGCCCGCACCGAGGCGTTCCTCGCCGAGCACCTGGGCGGCCGGGCCGAGCTGCTCGAGGGCAAGAAGATCAAGGGCTCGACCGCGGTCGTGCGGGTGGTGGGCGGGAAGCGATAGTCGCTACCTATACAGGGCCTCGGCGGCGCGGATGGCCCAGATCAGGTACACCCCCACCGTGCCGGCCACCAGCGCCGGCTCCACCACCCCCGACCAGAGGCGCTCCACGCGGCGCGCGCAGGGGCGCAGGGCGAGCCGCCGCTCGCGCGCCGCGGGGCTCTTCGCCGTGCGCCCGGCGCGGCGCAAGCTGCCGTTCCTGCGCGGCATGTCCTCCGCCACGCTCTTCGCGATCCTCTCGGGCATCTGCGCCGACCTGGCGGCCGTGGGTCACCACGTGCCGCAGCGCTTCGCCGAGGACCCCAAGTGGTACTTCGCCCTGATCCTCGGGATCGGCGAGTCGATGGCGCCGGGCATCATCGGCTTCACGCTGCTCTCGCTGGTGTGGCTGGTCTCCGCCGTGGGCGAGCGGCGCCTGGCGCGCGCCGAGGGGTAGCCGCCGCCGCGCGACCGCTCAGCTCGAGCGGCGCAGGAAGCCCAGCGCGAACTGCGTCAGCGGCCCCGCGACCTCCCCCATGGCGCGGTGCTCGAGCAGCCGCCCCTCCTCCATCAGGGCCACGCCGGTGGCCCACTCCTCGACCTCCTCGAGGATGTGGGTGGCGTAGAGGATGGCGGCACCGCGCCCCGCGCTCTCCTCCCGCAGGAACGCGAGCAGGTCGGCACGGGCCACCAGGTCGAGGTCGGTCATGACCTCGTCGAGGAGCAGCACCTCGGCCGGCCGGAGCAGCCCGAGCAGGAGCTGGACGCGGCGGCGCTGGCCGTCCGACACCCGGTCCATGTGCCAGTCGCGCTCGACCCCGAGCAGCTTGACCAGGCGCTCGCGGCGCGCGTCGTCCACGCCCGCGGCGCGGTCGAGGATCTCGGCGACCGTGACGTCGACGTCGAAGGGGAAGCGGCCGCCGAGGAAGACGACCCGCGACGCCAGCGAGGGATCGTGAAAGGCGGGGCGGCCGAGCACGCGCACCACGTCGCCCGGGACCAGGTGGCGGCCCGCCAGCACCCGGAGCAGCGTGGTCTTGCCCGCGCCGTTGCGGCCGATGAGCAGGCAGCGCTCGCCGCGGCCGACCGTCAAGTGCACGTCCACGAGGGCGTCGCGGCCGGCCGCGGCGTAGCGGAAGCGGAGGCCGCGCACCATGACGGGCGGCGCCGTGCCCGGGTCCGCGGCGCCGGCGGCCGGCGGGGCCATCAGCTGCCCGCGCCCGCGCCGCCCGCGTCGGCGGGGACCACGGCCAGGAAGAAGCGCGCGTCGAAGCGCTTGGGCTCGAAGGACGGCGTCACGAAGCGCGCCCAGGGGTGCAGCCGGCCGACGTCGGGCTCCAGCCCGGCCTCTTGGAGCAGCCCGGCGAAGGTCGTCTCACCGGCGAGCAGGCGCCGCCGCCAGGCGTCGATCACCGCCGGCGGCACCGCGCCCGGCGCCGGCGCCGCCGGCACGGGCGGCCGCGCCAGCAGCACGCCGGCCTCCTCGAACAGCTCGCGGATGGCCGCGACCTCGGCGCTGCCGTCGGCCGCGTCGAGGCGCCCGCCGGGGAAGACGAAGGCATT
>JACRCY010000012.1 GCA_016218785.1 Deltaproteobacteria bacterium | reverse complement strand
CGGCAGCCAGTCCAACCTCGTCGTGGAACTCCCGGCGGGGAGCTACCGCGCGGAGTGGGTGAACACCAAGAACGGGAACGTGGACAAGACCGAGGACTTCGCCCACGGGGGCGGCAACAAGACGCTCGCGTCCCCGGGTTACTCGGAGGACATCGCCCTGCGGATCCGGAGTGGGTAGCCGGGGGCGGTTGCCCGTCCCCAGCTCTCACGGCACCGAATGCACGGTTCCGTATCCGGCGCTTCAAGTCAAGAAGGGGCAGGCGCTAGTTGCCAAGCGAGCCACACCACTTCTCGAGGAGAACATGCCATGAGAAACCGCTCGCAGCGACTTGCCGTGGCCATCATCGCGGCGGCGGCGCTGAGCTTCCTCGCACGGGGATCCATCGGATGCGCCACGGTCTCTGACGGAGTTCCGAGCACCACGGATGCCGGGCGCGATGGCCCCACCGGCCAGGACGGCAGCAACACCGGCCAGGACGGCAGCAACACCGGCCAGGACGGCAGCAACACCGGCGATGACGGCTCGACGTCGTCCTTCGAGTGCTCCCGCGTCGTCGACGACGACGAGACGGGTGCGGACGGGATTACCTACTCCGGGACGTGGGAGAGCTCGCCTGGGGTGGGAAAGTACGGCGGCACCGACCACTACACGGACAGCGCCGGCGCCAGTGGCGCTTTCACCTGGGTTGGCGGGACAGACACTTCGATCGTGCTTCACGCGGCCAGGGCCTCGCATCACGGGCAGCTGGGTGTCACCATCGACGGCGCCACCGAGGTCGTCGTAGACCTGTACGCGAGCACGCGCACAGAGGATGTCGCCGTGCATTCGAGCGGTCCCCTGGCCGCGGGCCAACACACGATCACATGGCGCTGGATGGGCACGAACAACGCATCCTCGTCCGGCACCGTGATCACCATCGACCGCCTCGATGTTACCAAGACCGCCTGTTCGGAGGCAGACGCCGGGACCACCGACGCGGCTGCGGACGCCGGCCCGCCTGCGACGGGATTCCTGACCCGCCAGGGCACCAAGCTGTATCTCAACGGTGCACCCTACCGCATGGTCGGCGTCAATGCGTTTGACCTCACCGGCTGCGGGCTTGGCCCCAATGCATCGCAGCTCGACGCCTTTTTCGCCGGCCTGCGCGCCCACAGCCTCGTTCGCACCTGGTGCACCCCCAACCTCGCAGGCGGCATCGATGCCGTCGTGCAGGCTGCCGCCAACCATGGCCACATGCTCATCTTCACTCTCACCGACGGGCGCAGCGGCTGCGGCGACGTGGACGGCGCCCCGAATGGCGACGGCAGCGGCAAGAATCTCTCCTGGTACCAACCAGGGGGCCACAACGCATACTTGGCGCACGTGACAACCCAGGTCCAGAAGTACAAGGACTCGCCGGCAATCGGGATGTGGGAACTCGCCAACGAGCCGGGCGGCGAGGACATCAACGTCCTGCGCGCGTTCTTCGACGAAACGGCGGCGCTCATCAAGGGCATCGACCCCAATCACCTCGTCGAGACCGGGACGTGGCCCCCCTGGGCCTACGGCGACGTGCCGGGATTCGAATACATCCATGCCGGCCCGAACATCGACGTCGGCAGCATGCACGAATACGACTACGACTACAACAACAGCCGCACGATCAAGTCACCGCACTACGCCCCCGCCCTCCAGGCGATGACCAATCTCGACAAGGTCCTCATCGTCGGCGAGACCGGGATCAAGGCCGGCGACAATTGCTGGACGTCGAGAGCTCTCCGCGCCAGCGAGTTGAGCAGGAAGTTCGACGCGTATCTCGGTGACGGAGCTGCGGGCGTGTTCGTGTGGAACTGGTTCCCGGCCAATCCGGGCGGCTGCACAGTCGAGTTCGGCGCCCCTGATCCGCTCATGCCGATGATTCACGACTACCCCCTCTGACCCTACTTTCGGTCCATAGAAGGACTCTTGATGTGCATCCCAGCGCGCGGCCCCGAGTACCCTGACCACTTATCACATCTCCCCTGCTGGAGGCTCGCCGGAAGACGCGACGGACACCGGGTCTCCGTCGAGAAAGACGCTTCGGCGATGGTCTTCCAGCCAATCATGATCCGTCGGTCGGCACAGGCTTGTAACCTGCCAGGATGACACGCCTTCGTTAGATGTGATCAATGGTCAGCGAGTACCGCCGCCCCGCAAGTGTACGTCCGAGTAGGGACATCATGTAACCTGGCGCGCGATTCCAGCCCTTGCCACCGACGGTGTGGTGCGCTCTGGACAGGGATCTCCCGTGGCTGCGGGGTAGCTGCCGTGCAGCGGGTGGGCTTCAGTCTGCGTAGTGGGGCGAATCGTGATCGGCGGACTCGACCACGACGCGGCGACCGGCCCGGCGGCCCGCGCTGCCACAACCCGAGATGCTTGAGGATCTTCTCGACGACCGCCGGCTCCTCGATCACGGCGATCAGCCGCACTCGCCGCCGCACCGCGAACACACGAGAACGTCTTCCCGCCACACTCGCCGGAAAAGCGAAGCCCAGGAGAGACGGCGGGCGCGAGCGGGATCGTCCGGGCCGACGAGGTCGTCGGCGTCAGGCGCCTGCGCCTGCCGCGGCAGATCTACAGAGCGGCAGCGCTGCGCGGCGGCGAAGGAATCGGCGCCAGCGGGCACCAAGGACATGAGCAGCGCTGGAAGGCGCGGCCACAGGGACAAAGGAGTGGCACAATGAACATGATGCGGCTGACTCGGAACCTGGCGGCAATGGGACTGATGGTGGTTCTTGGGAGCGCGTGCTCCTCGCAGGCACCCGCCCCGCAGATCCTGACGGGGAAGGTGGCGGTGGCCGGGTTCCCGGCCACCGTCAACGCCGTCCGGGTAGCGCAGGCGGGCAAGGCGCTCGTCGAGGCACCCCTCGCGGCCGACGGCTCGTTCGCGGTCACCATCCCCGCCGGGAAGGCGTACCGCATGGAGTTCGTCCACGCGGCCGGCCAGGCCGGGCTGGTGGCCCCCCGCCAGAGCGGCGTGATCGGCGCGACGTTCGACGTTCGCGGCGGCCGGGCGCCCTTCGACCTGGGGATGGTGAGGTACATCGGCGACCCGCGCGCCCAGAGCTACACCTACCGCTCGACGCCCGCCGCAGACGCGACCGATGGTGACGACGTGCAGTGCGAGGACGGCATCGACCCGACCACCGGCGCCGTCTGCGTCGACGACAACAGCCAGGACGGCGAAGTCTGCCAGGCGGCCGACGGCGACAACGTCGAGTGCGAGGACGGCATCGATCCCAACACCGGCGCCCCCTGCGACGGCGGCCCGGCGGCCAACGCCACCGACAACAGCGGCACCGAGAGTGACGCCGTCGCGGACAGCGACAACGTGGAGTGCGAGGACGGCGTCGACCCGACCACGGGCGCGGCCTGCCCCAACGACGACGCCGAGGACGTGCCCGCCGAGGCCGCGGTCGCCGATCACAATCTGCCGGACGCGCTCGGCTGCGGCGGCGAGGAGGAGGAGGAGGAGGAGGGGGGCGCGAAGGGTGGCGGCGCGGAGGACTAGACGGACCAACCGGCGCGCGGCGCTGGCGGCCATGGTCTGGCTCACGGCGCTGGGCGTGACGCGTGACGCGGCCGCGGGGGTCTGGTGCCCCGCGGCCGCGCGCGTCGAGGGAGACCCCGAGGTGGTAGCCACGGTGACCCAGGAGCTGAGCCGGCGCGGGGTCGACCCACGCCCGGCAGGCAACTGCGCGGCGATCCGCGCCACGGTCACACGCCGCGGCGCCGACGTGGAGGTCAGGGTGGAGGACCAGCACGGGCGGTCCGCCACCCGCGTCGTCGCGCTCGCGACGGTAGCGACGGTGATCGAGTCGTGGGCCCGGGCCGACCTGAGCGCGGGCCTGCTCCCGGAGCCCCCCGCCTCGACTGGGCTTGGCGCTGCCGCGCGGCCGAGTCCGCCCCCCGTCGAGCTGCGCCGTCCGGCGGCTCCCGCCAAGCGCCCGTTGGGCGGCGTGGCGCTCTGGACCGAGACGTCTGTCGGGACGGACGGCTCGGTGTGGGTGGGCCCGGCGCTCACCGCGTGCGTGCGCCTCGGGCCCGTGTGCGCGGGCGTGCTGGCCCACGTGGCGAGCGACGTGCGGGTCCCGACGGTCGCGGGCGCCCCGCGGGCCGCACGGCTCGACGCGGGCCTCCTGCTCGCCGCGGACCTCCCGCTGCGCCTTGGCCGCGCCACGCTCATCCCCGGGCTCACCGTCGGCGTCGCGTGGCTGCGGACCAGCGCGAGCAACGGCAACGACAACGTGGACAGCGACTCCGGCGGCCTGCGGCTCGGCGCCCACGTCGTGCTCTCCTATCGGGTCTGGCGGAGCCTGGCGCTCGACGTTGGGCTCGCCGTGGACGTCGCGCCGCTGGCGCACACCGGGCCGCAGACTTCCGAGGTGGTGGCCCTTCCCGGCGAGCCGCGGGCCTACGTCCGCGCGGCGGTCGGCCTCCGCTACGGAGTGCCATGAGCGAGGGCAAGCTCATCCCCCTGCGCCGCGTGGCCGGGCGGCCCGACGAGCTGTCGGACGAGGCCCTGCTCGCTGGCTGTGCGTCGGGGGAGCGGGCGGCGCTGGGCGCGCTGTTCGACCGCCACCACGCCGCCGTCTACCGCTTCCTGGCGCGCGTCTCGGGGGCCGTCGAACGAGACCTGGACGACCTGGTGCAGGCGACGTTCCTCGAGGTGCCGGGGGCGGCCGGTCGCTACCGCGGCACGGCGCGCGTCCCCACGTGGCTGCTGGCGGTCGCGGCCAACGTCGCGCGCCACCACGCGCGGGCCGAAGGCCGGCGCCGCAAGGCCCACGCGCGGCTCGCCGAGGTGCCCCCGGGCGGCAGCCCGCGGCCCGACGAGGCCGTCGAGCGGCGGCAGCTCGTCCTGCGGGTGGGCGCGGCTCTGGCCGATCTCTCATACGACTTGCGGGTGGTCTTCGTGATGTGCGACGTCGAGGAGGTGCCTGGCGTCGAGGCCGCGCGGGTGCTCGGGGTGCGCGAGGGCACGCTGTGGCGACGGTTGCACGATGCACGCCGGGCGCTGCGCGCCGCGCTCGAAGGGGATCGTCGATGAGCCTGTCACATGACGAGCTGACGGCGCTGGCGAGGGAGCTGCCCGCGGACGTGCCCTCCGCCGACCGCCTGGAGCAGGTCCGCACCGCCATCCTCGCGTCGGTCGCGGAGCGGCCGCCGCGGCGGCGCTCGTGGCTGCGGCCCATGCTGTTCGCGGCGGCGCTCGGCGCAGCCTCGGCGGCGTTCGCCGTGGGCCTGCACGCGCTCGTCGTCCGGGGGCGGCCGGGGGCGCAGAACGGCGTCGCGGCCCAGACCTACCGCGCGCAGATCTTCCCCCACCCGGGCGCGAGCTTCGTGCGCGCGTGGCCCAGCCCCGACGAGATCGTGCGTCTGACCGAAGGCACCATCACGGTCGAGGTGAGCCGGCTCGGCCCCGGGGAGCGGTTCCGCGTGATCACGGGCGACGGCGAGATCGAGGTGCGCGGCACGGCCTTCGACGTGTCCGCCGCCGGTGACCGGCTCGCCGCCGTGCGGGTGATGACCGGCCGGGTCCGGATCCGGTCCGGCGCCAACGCGACCACCGAGATCGGGCCCGGCGAGCGGTGGCAGGCGCGCCTGCTCGCGGCGGGCGCGCCGGCGGCCGCGCCACCCGAGAACTCGCCGGCCTCGGCGCCGACTGTCGCCGTTGCTCACCTCCTGGCCGGGGGCCGGTCTCCGGCACCTGTGGCTCCCCCTCCCCCGCCACGGAACGTGCCGGGGCCCTCCTCACGCACGGCCGGGCCGGCCCCCGACCGAGATCCAAGTGCCCCGCCGCGCGCGACACGCGCGGTGGAAACGCTGTACGACGAGGCCTGGGGCGAGCTGCGCGCCGGTCGCGCCGGGCCCGCCGCGGCCACGTTCGAGCGGGCCGCGCTCGCGGCCGCGGGCACACCGCTCGCCGAGGACGCTACCTTCTGGCAGGGGGTGGCCCTCCGTCGCGCCGGCCGCCGCGCGCCCGCCGGCCGGGTGCTGGTGGCGTTCATCGAGCGCTACCCTCGCTCGCCGCGTGCGAGCGAGGCCGCGGCCATCCTGGGGTGGTTGTTGCTCGACGACGGCGATCTCGCGGGCGCCGAGCGGCGCCTGACCGCGGCGGCCCGGGACCCCGTCCCCAAGGTCCGCGACAGCGCCCGGGCCGGGCTGGCCGAGCTGTCCCGGCGCCGGGCGAGCGGCGCTCGATCAGCGCCGCCCGAGTTGCAGCCGAGCGGGCCCTGAGGTTCGGACGTTGGTTGCTGACCACGACGCTGGGGCGGAGGCGCTGCTCGGGCTGGGCCACGGAAATGCAGTCCATTGTGCCTACTTGTCAGCGCCGGCCAGTGCGATCTGTTGCCGGGCTATCACTGCGCCCTCTGCGGCGGGGCGGAGGTGCGGCTGACGCGGATCCGCGTGGGGCGCAAGCTCCTGCGGGCCGCCGATGAGTGCGTCGTGCTCGCGGTGGCGCTGGCGCGCTGCGGCACGTGTCGGCATCGCGAGCGGGTGCTGCCGCGCGATGTCCTGCCAGGCACGGTGACCAGCGTCGCGGTGATCTTCTCGGCGGTCACCGCCGTCGAGCGCGGCGAGCGGGTCCCTGCCGTGGCGCGGCGCCACGGCGTCTGCCCACTCACGATCCGGCTGTGGCTGGCGGGGCTGACTACTCCGCCCCCTCACGGGAAACCCGCTTCGAGCTTCCTACCCGTGCCATCGGTTGGTTCCACTGCTTGTGCGTTGCCTGAGCACGGTGCGGGGAAAAGCCCATAGCGAGTGCGGGGCCACGGCCACGATCGGGGACCACGTCGGCAGCGCCTCTGGCCGTTCTTGGGGCGGATCTCGGTCTGGCACGGCAGTTGCTCCACCCCCGAGGCGATGGACACGGAGAACCTCAAGCTGCGCATCCTCGACTACCTGACCCGCCACCCGGCGGCCAAGGACACGCTCTACGGCATCGCGCTGTTCTGGGTCGGTGCCGAGCCGGACGCGGTGGACCGCGCCCTGCGGAGCCTCGTGGACGAGGGACACGTCGACGAGGTGCGCTCCCTCGGGACGGTCCACTACCGGCTGAGGCAGTCGTGACGGCGCCGACGGAGCGCGGCCCCCTGCGCCTGGTCCCCGGCGACCCGCCCACGGAGGGTACCGTGAACGACGATGACCCCGCCCTGTCCTCGACGCTCAAGCAGCAGCGTGCCACCCAGGACCCCCTCGTCGGCCGCACCGTGGCCGGTCGGTATCGCATCGAGGCGCGGCTCGGCGCGGGCGCCATGGGCGCGGTCTACCGCGCCGAGCAGGTGATGCTGAAGAAGACCGTGGCCCTCAAGCTCCTGGCCACCGACGATGACCAGGACGCCCGCGAGCGGTTCCTCCAGGAGGCGCGCATCGCCGCCACGCTCAAGCACCCGGGCATCGCCGAGGTCTACGACTTCGGCGTGACCGAGGAGGGGGTGCTCTTCTACGCCATGGAGTACCTCCAGGGCACCGACCTCGAGCACCGCCTCGCTTCGCGGGGTCCGCTGCCGGCCGAGGAAGCGATCAGCATCGCGCGGGACGTGGCCCAGGCCCTGGCCGTCGCCCACGCTGCCGGCGTCGTGCACCGCGACCTCAAGCCCGCCAACATCTTCCTCGTGCCCCAGAAGGTCGGCGGCGAGGCCGTCAAGGTCGTCGACTTCGGCATCTCGAAGATCGTCGCCGAGGGGCCGGCGGGAAGCGCCTCGCGCCTGACCCTGCCCGGGTTCTCCTGCGGGACTCCCGTCTACATGAGCCCGGAGCAGGCTGCGGGCCAGGCCGTGGACGCGCGCTGCGACATCTACGCCCTGGGGATCGTGCTCTACGAGATGCTCTGCGGCCGCCCGCCGTTCGACGCGCCCGAGGCGGTCAGGACGCTCAACATGCACCTGTCAGAGCCGCCGCCGGCCTTCGCGTCGCAGTGCCCGGGGCTACAGGTGCCGCCGGAGCTCGAGGCGGTGGTCATGCGGGCGCTGGCCAAGAAGAAGGAGGCGCGGTTCGCCTCGATGAGCGACTTCGACGCTGCGCTCGCGGCGGTGGGGACCCGCCTCGGGCACCCGGCCGTGACCGCCGGCGCCGCCTCCGACGACACCATGCCCACTGGCGGCCGGGAGCGGGACGAGGGCGGCACCGTGCCGCCCCGGCGCTCGCGCCTGTCCCTGTGGCTGGCCCTCGCCGCCGTGGCGCTCCTGCTCGGCGTCGGCGCGGCGCTCGTCTCCAGAGGCGGCAGCCCCGCGCCCTCGGCCGGGCGTCTCCCGGACGCGGGCCTGGCTGGCGCGACGCCACCCGATACGCCACCGCCCGCCGTCGTGGCGCCAGCTTCGGCGCCGCAGGCAGGGGCCGCCGCCGGGCCGCGGCCGGACATTCAGCCGCCGGAGCCGGCCCGGAAGGCGCTGCCGCTGCGCGTCCGGCCCGGCCGGGCACCGGCGGCCAAGGCCCCGGGACCCGCCGCGCCGACGGCGCCCGGACCAGCGCCGTCACCCCCCCAGAAGGGCTATCGCCTCGATGATCTGAAGCCGTACGGCAAGAAGAAGTAGTCGTTCGACGCAGGGAAGGAGGACCAGCATGCGCTCAAGCTTCACCGCCACCGTGCTCCCGGCGCTCGTGCTGCTCGCGCTCGCGACGTGGCCCGCCACGGCCGCCGCGGATCAGCGCGACCAGGCGCGGGCGCACTTCGAGCGTGGGTCGCAGGCGTACCGTGAGGCGCGCTACCAGGACGCCATCGACGCGTTCCTGGAGGCCTACCGGCTCGATCCGGACCCGGTGCTGGTCTTCAACGTGGGTCAGGCCTGGGAGAAGTTGGGCAACGTGCCCAATGCCCTGCGCTCGTACCGCGAGTACCTGCGCCTCGCGCCTCGGGCCGAGGACCGCCGGACCGTCGAGGCCAGCATCCGCAACCTCGAGGCGCGGCTGCGGGAGAAGGGCGTGCAGCAGGTGAGCATCTACTCCACGCCCGCGGGAGCCGAGGTGATCATCGACGGCAAGCGCGTGGGCCAGACGCCGTGGACTGCCGAGATCGCGCCGGGCCGCCACGAGGCCGTGCTGCGCCTCGGGAGCTCCGGCGTGGTGCGCAAGGAGTTCATGCTCCAGCCCGACCGGGCCATGGACATCGACGTGGACATGGCGAAGGGCGGGGCCGGGGGCGGAGCTGCCACGCGGACCACGGCGGCCGGACCGCGCGCCGGCGGGCCGGGCGAGGACGCCCCGCCGGCCCCGCGCCGGGTCAGGATCTGGACCTGGGCGACGCTCGCCCTCAGCGCCGGGCTCCTGGGCGGCTCGCTCGGGCTCGAGCTCGCTCGCCGCAGCGCGGTCGGGGACGCCAAGAGCGCGACGACCCAGATTCGCTACCAGGAGCTGGTCGACTCCGCGAACAGCCGCCAGCTCGGAGCACGGGTGCTCCTCGGCACCGGCCTGGCCGTGGCCGCCGTCGGCGGGGTGCTGCTCTACCTCGACCTGCGCACGCGCAAGGAAGCCGCGGCCCCGGCCCTCGCCCTGGGCTGCGGCCGGGACGGCTGCGGCTTCGTCCTCACCCGGAGTTTCTGAGGAGGTCTCTGCCATGCGTAGACTGACTTGTTGCAGCTTCGCGCTGGTGCTGCTGGCCTTGGCCTCGTGCGCCAACGACCTCTCCGACGACCTCAGCGGCCGGGCCTGCGACTCCGCGGGGCGCTGCCTGCCGGGGTGGGAGTGCGACCTCGACCGCATGATCTGCGTGCCGTCCGGCACGCTGCCGCAGGACGGCAGTGTCCCCGACGGCGGCTGCGTCGAGGGCCAGACGACCTGCGACGGAGCGTGCGTGAACCTCCGGGCAGATCCGCAGAACTGCGGCGGCTGCGGCGCCCGGTGTACCGCGCCTGCCGGCGGCGTGCCCGAGTGCACCATGGGGAGCTGCGACTTCAAGTGCCCACTGGGCCAGACCCGGTGCGGCCTGGCCTGCGTCGACACCGCCACGGATCCGGAGAACTGTGGCGATTGCGCCAACCTCTGCCCGGCCGTCGAGCACGGCGAGCCGACCTGCCAGGCCGGCGCGTGCCGCGCGACCTGTGACGCCGGCTATGCGAGCTGCGGCAGTCTCTGCGTGCCCCTGACCAGCGATCCCAACCACTGTGGTGCCTGCGACCAGTCGTGCGCCCTGTTCCAGGTCTGCGGCCCGGGCGGTTGCGGCGCCTCCTGCGGCACCCTGACTGACTGCAGCGGCGCCTGCGTGGACCTCGCCGCGTCGCCGGACCACTGCGGCGACTGCGGCAACGCATGCCCGGCGGCGGCCCACGCCCGCGCCACCTGCGCCGCCGGGGTGTGCAGCTCCGGGTGCCGCGACGGCTTCACCGCGTGTGCCGGCCAGTGCGTCGTCACGACCAGGGACCCGCAGCATTGCGGCGCCTGCGGCACCTCGTGCGGCGTGCCCGCGCACGGCGCGGCCATCTGCCAGGACTCGGTCTGCGGCTTCCTCTGCGATCCGGGCTACGTGGCGTGCGGCGGCGCCTGCGTGCGGCTCGCCTCCGATCCCAGGAACTGCGGCGGCTGCGGGCAGGCCTGCGCCGCCGGCGAGGTTTGCGCCGACGCCGCGTGCCGCCAGGCGTGCCCCTCCGGGCAGACCAACTGCGGCGGCCAGTGCGTCGACGTGACTTCCGATCCGACCAACTGCTCGTCCTGCGCCGTCGCCTGCGGCACTCCCGAGCACAGCCGGGCGCAGTGCGCCGCCGGGAGCTGCGGGTTCGACTGCGATCCGGGCTACCGGGCCTGCGGCAGTCGCTGCCTCAACGTGTCGGCCGACGCCGAGAACTGCGGCGGTTGCGGCACGGCGTGCCCGTCTCCGGCCAACGGCGCGCCCGCCTGCCTCGGGGGCACGTGCGGGATCGCGTGCAACCCCGGCTACACCGATTGCGGGGGCGTGTGCGTGAGGCTGCAGGGCAACAAGAGCCACTGCGGCGCCTGCGACCACCCCTGCGACGCGACCCAGGTGTGCGCCGACGGCACCTGCGCCACCTCGTGCCCGGGCGGGACCACCAACTGCGACGGGACCTGCGCGATCCTCGCCAGCGACACCTCCAACTGCGGCACCTGCTTGCACGTCTGCGTGGCGCCCGCCAACGCGGTGCCGACATGCCAGGG
>JACRCY010000080.1 GCA_016218785.1 Deltaproteobacteria bacterium | reverse complement strand
GGCGGGCGGGCCGGCCGCCGTGGCGCGCCATAGGCGCCCACCCAGGCCGCTACCCCTGTGGGCCCGCGCCAGCCGCCTGTCCACCGGGCCACCTGGCCCAACTGCGAAAAAGTTGGGCTAGAGGGTCACTGAGCGATCATGGAGGCCGGGCCCAACGACTCGCTCTGCGTCCCCGACGAGTTCTCCACGGACGCCAACTTCACCCCGGTGCGCTGCACGTCGATCTTCGGCCTCGACGGCGCCTGCACCTCCTCCTGCCTCCCCCAGGTGCGCGACGCCGCGGTGAAGCTCCCCAAGGACGTGTGCAGCGGCAACCAGCTCTGCGCGCCCTGCACCGACCCGCAGACCGACGCGCCGAGCGGCGCCTGCGACCAGGGCGCCATGGCCTGCGAGCCCCCCGCGGACGACGGCCCCTGCGCGGACTGGGAGCCGACCCTCGACGTGTCGGCCTACCCCTCGTGCGGGGCGCGGGCCCACTGCGCGCCCGTCGAGCTCGTCGCCGAGGACCAGCGGGCCGACCCGGCGACCTGCCCCGACGGGCAGAGCTACTGCGTGCCCGACGACTTCCTCCGGCGTGGCGGCCGCTACACGCCGCCGACCTGCTCGTCCGTCGGCGGCCGCGAAGGGCGGTGCCTCTCGACCGCGATCCCCAAGGTCGCCGCCGACAAGGCCACCCTCCCGGTCGCGAGCTGCAACCCGGTCGACGAGGTCTGCGTCCCCTGCTACGACCCGCGGACCGGCATGGGCACCGGCGCGTGCACCAAGGGGACCTGCGACCCGGGCCCGACCGAGGGGCCGCGCACGTTCGAGGAGTGCGGCTGGAGCGGCGACGACGCCTACTGCGTCCCCGCCGCCTCGGCCTGAGCGCCGGGCTGGGGCTCGCCTGGGGGCGGGTGGTCTTCGACGTCGCGTACGCGCACATCTTCCTCCCCCAACGCACCGTGGAGAACAGCAACCTCACGGCCATGGACTTCGGCGGCGTCGAGGCCGGGCCGGTGGTGGGCCACGGCACCTACCGCGCCCGGTTCGACGGGCTGTATCTCCAGCTCACCGCTCTCTACGGGGGCGTGCGCCGGCCCCCGCGCCCGGCGGAGGCGCCGCCGCTGGCTGCGCCCGGGGGGCCCGAAGCCGAGCCGGAGCCCGAGGAGACGCTCCGGCGGCGTCGCGGCGAGGAGGGTGAGGTGGCCCGCCGTCCGGCCGCGCCGACGACGCCCGGCCGCGCGGCCCTTGCGCCGATCTTCGACGAGGAGAGCGCGCCCCGGCTGGCGGACCCGGACGACGCCGAGCAGATCGGGGCCGACCGCGAGCGCCCCCGGATGAAGCGGGCGCGCATGGAGCGGCCGGCCAGGGTCGGCAAGGCCTCCACGCGGCCCGCCCTCAAGGCGAAGCGCGGCCGGCCTCCGACGAAACCGCGGCCCCGGTGCCTGCAGTACGACTCCCGCGGGCGGTGTCTCCTGGAACGGCGCTGGGGTTGATCTCCGAGGCGGTACGGGGCCGGTCGCGAGTTTGACATGGGCGGCCCTCACCGCTTAGATTCCTCGACGTGAGGTCGCTCGCGGGCAGATCCGTGGTGCTCGGCGTCAGCGGCGGCATCGCGGCCTACAAGTCGGCCGAGGTGGTGCGGCTGCTGCGGCGCGCCGGGGCCCGGGTCCAGGTCGTGATGACCGAGGCCGCGCGGCGCTTCATCGGCGAGGTCACCCTGCAGGCGCTCTCGGAGCAGCCGGTCCTCACCGACATGTTCGACCTCGGCGCCGAGTCGCGGATGAGCCACATCCAGCTCGCCGAGAGCGCGGACCTGCTGCTCATCGCCCCGGCCACGGCGGACCTGATCGCGCGGCTGGCGGCGGGCATGGCGAACGACCTGCTCACCACCATCGCCCTCGTGACGCGGGCGCCGCTGCTCCTGGCGCCGGCCATGAACGTCCACATGTGGCAGCACCCGCTGACCCGGGCCAACCTCGAGCGGCTGCGCCTGTGCGGCCGGCTCCACCTGGTCGGCCCCGGCGAGGGGAGCCTCGCGTGCGGCGACGTCGGCCCGGGCCGGCTCGCCGACCCGGCCGTGATCGTGGCCGCGGCCGCGGGCCTCCTGGAGCCGAAGGACCTCGCGGGGTGCCGGGTGCTGGTCACCGCCGGCCCCACGCACGAGCCCCTCGACCCGGTGCGCTACCTCGGCAACCGCTCGACCGGACGCATGGGCTTCGCGCTCGCCGCCGCGGCGGCCGCGCGCGGCGCCACGGTGACGCTCGTCGCGGGACCCACGGATCTGGTGCCGCCCCCCGGCGTGGAGGTGGTGCGGGTCGAGACGGCGGTCGAGATGGAGGCCGCCGTCGTCGCGCGCTACGACGGGATGAGCGCCATCGTCATGTCGGCCGCGGTCTCCGACTTCCGGCCCGCGGCCGTGGCGCCGGCCAAGCTCAAGAAGGAACCCCTGGGCGAGTCACCGTCGGTGCGCCTCGTGCGCAACCCCGACATCCTCGCGGGCCTGGGCAGGCGGCGCGCGGCGGCCGGCAAGGGCCGGCGGCGCGGGGCGGCTGGTCGGGGGCCCGTGCTGGTGGGGTTCGCCGCCGAGACCGACCACGTGGTCGAGGAGGCGCGCCGCAAGCTGCGGGAGAAACGCTGCGACATCGTCGTCGCCAACGACGTCACCGCTGCCGGTGCCGGCTTCGCCGCCGAGACCAACCGGGTGACGATCCTGGGCCCCGGCGACGCCTGCGAGGAAGTGCCGCTGCTCGGCAAGGACGATGTCGCCCACCGGGTGTGGGACCGCGTGGCGGCGCTGCTCTGCGGCCCGCCCGTCGAGGGGATTGCCTGATGGACGACCCGCGGGCGGCACGACACCGCACGCAGGTCGCCGAGCACCTCGGGCGCGCGGCCGACTTCATGACCTCGCTGCAGGGGGAGGGCGCGCTCCGGGGCAACGTCAGCCCATGGCGCAGCACGCCCTACCCGGACTTCCACGGCACGCTCCAGGCCATCTGGGTGTGGGCGCGGCACGCGGAGCTGACGCGCGAGGAGAAGCACCTGCCGCGGATCGAGGCGGCCTGGGCCTTCATCGACGATCAGTTCGCCCGCTACGTGCCGGTGGTCCTCGGGCCGCAGGCGCCCTACGAGGCCGGCTACGACTGCGCCTCGGTGCTCCTGGCCGCCATCGCCGACCAGCGCCTCTTCCAGGACGACCAGCACCGCTCGCGCGCGCTGCAGGCCTCGGAGGTGCTGGCGACCTACCTCGAGGGGCTGCGCGAGAGCCCGGGCCGCGAGTTCCGCGATCCCGGGTGGATGGCGTACAACCTCGCCGAGTACGGCCGCCTGCAGGAGGACCCGGCGCTCGTCGACGCGGCGCGCGTCTTCGTGGAGCGCTGCTACCCGACCAAGTTCCCGAACTTCGTCGACGAGCCGAACCAGGACGACGTGATGTTCGACTTCCTGTCGACCCAGGCGACGCGCACGCTGGCCCCGGTGTGGGCGCTCGGTCACATCCCGGACACCGGCGCGTGGCTCCGGGAGCGGGTCCTGACCGCGGCGCCGAAGGGCTTCCTGAGCCGCGTGCGCGACGAGCATGCCTGGAACGCGACCGTGGCCGCCGCGCTCGGTGCCGCCTACCGCGTGTCGCACGATGGCGGCTTCCTCGACGGGTACTTCGCGATCCTCAACGAGCTCAAGCGCCGCGACAAGCCGCACGCGTGCGCCATGGCCCGCGACGCCAACTACCCCGAGTTCGAGAGCGGCCCGACCTTCTTCTGGTCCTTCGCCATCGACGCGCTGTGGTAGCCGGGCCGGGGCCCCTCACGGTCGCCCGGCCGCCGGTGCGGGGAGCCACGCTTGCCGCCGCGCGCGGGCGCCCTCGGCCGCGCGCCTCGCCGCGTTGCACCGCCCCACCTGCACGAAGCCGTAGACGGACGACGCCGCCAGCGTCACCGCCAGCGCCACGGCGGCGATGCCGACCCCGAGCGCGGCACCCATGTCGCAGCCGCCGCCTCCGCCGCCCGGCTCGGCCGACCCGCCGCACCCGTGGGTGAGGAACGCGATGGGCAGCGCGGAGATGGCGGCCACGACCGTGCCGACGAACGCGTCGCCTATGGGCGCGCCGTAGTGGTCGGTGCACCTGACCTCGCCGCTCGGCGGTCCACCGCCCTCCGGCAGGGTGCTCGGCGGCCCGCGGACCGAGAGGAAGGAGCATCCGGCCTCCGGCGCCGCGAGGAGCGCGACGAGCAGCAATCCGACCGCGCGGTGCCACCTCATCGTGCTTCCCCACCAGCGACTCGCTGGCCGCAAGCTCACCCCGAGTCTCCCCTCGTACCACCGCGGCAGCCATGTGAGGGCAGGTCCCCATGGCCTCCGCCCTGGCCCCCGCCCGCTCGACCCATGCCCGTCCAGATCACACTGCCGGTTTGATCTGGAGGGACATGCCTCCCCATGCCCTCCAAGATCACCCGGTTGATGTGATCCGGAGGGGGATGACCGATGGTCGGCCCGGCCCTCTGCCGTGGCCCACCTCGTCGGCACTGCCCGGGTGGACCGGTGCAGCCCGGCGTGACAGGATGGCGGGCGGAAGCGATGGGCGCGGACGAGCACGCGGGGCGAGTGAGACTGGATCGCTGGCTCTGGGCCGCGCGCTGGTACAAGACGCGCTCGCAGGCCACGTCCGCGATCGCCGGCGGCCACGTGCAGGTGGCGGGCGAGCGCGCCAAGCCGGCCCGACCGGTGCGCGTCGGCGACGAGGTCCGGCTGCGCAAGGGGCCGTACGAGTTCCACATCGTCGTGCGGGGCCTCTCCGAGCGGCGCGGCCCGGCGAGCGTGGCGCAGACGCTCTTCGAGGAGACCGAGGCGGGCAAGGCGGCCCGCGCGCTCGTGGCGGCCGAGCTCAAGGCCATGCCGTCGCCGCTGCCGGGCCTCCACGGGCGGCCGACCAAGCGCGACCGGCGTCAGCTCGCGAAGCTGTTCGGCTGGGACGAGGAGTGAGCCCGCCGGTCTGCGATACGGCGTGGGCGTGACTTGAGCGGAGCGATCCCGGGCGGTAGACTCGGGTCGATGGGGTCGCGCCGGCTGCCAGACGACGTCCGCGGGGTACTCCTCGCCTACCGCCGCGCCCTCGACCAGGCCCTCGGTGACGGCGTGGCCTCGGTCAGGCTGTACGGCTCCAGGGCGCGTGGCGAGGCACGGCCCGATTCGGACATCGACGTCGTGGTGGTGCTCCGCGCGCCCACCGAGGCCGAGCGCGCGCGCGCCATCGACCTCGCGTGGGAGACCTGGCGCGGCGCGGCCCCCGACGGCCCGCCTCTCTCGCCGCTCGTCTGGAGCGAGGAGGACGAGGCCGACCGTCTCTCGCGCGAGCGGCGCATCGCCCTGGACATCCAGCAGGAGGGCATCCCCGTATGACCGAGGCGAACCGCAGGCGCAACGCGCGCTCCGAGGCGGGACTCGGCGATGACGCCCTGCAGGCCGCCGCCGCGCTGCTGCAGCTCGGGCTCCACAACGATGCCGCGAGCCGCGCCTACTACGCCGCGTTCCACTACGCGCGCGCCCTGCTCCTGACCGAGGGGCTCGAGCCCAGGACCCATCGTGGCCTCGGGTCGTTGCTCGGCGAGCGGTTCGGGGTGACGGGCAGGCTGCGACCCGAGGCGCTGGCCATCTTGGCGCGTCTGCAGACCTACCGGATGGCGGCCGACTACGAGGCCGCGGAGCGACTGTCGATCGAGCGGGCGTCGCTGGAGGTCGCCGACGCCCACGCCTTCGTCGACGAGGCCCTGGCGGTGCTCAAGGCCGGTGGTTGGCTGGACTGACGCCGGCACGTGGCCAGTGCGCGGCTACAGCGCCGCCGCCTTGCGGCGGTGGGGTGGGGCCGGGAGCGCGGGCACCTCGGGGATCTCGAGCTTCCCGTAGATGCCCTCGCGGAAGGCCTCGCGGAGCTGGAGCGCGAACCGCGGCCAGCGCGTCTCGTCGAGGCGGCCGCGCCGGCGCAGGAGCCGGAGCTCGCGTCGGAGCAGCTTGGCCTGCCGCAGGTTGCGCGAGCCGGTCGGGTCGGCGCGCACGGTGCGCGATCTCTCCCCCTCGAGGAGGAAGGAGAAGATCGCCTCCTGTGCCAGCCGGTTGCAGTCGGAGACCTCCTGCGTGGTCAGCGGGAGGGGCGAGCGGCGGGCCACCACGGCGTTGGCCTGGCGCCACCGCTTGAGGCGCTGCAGGAGCATGAAGGAGTTGAACAGGCGCTGCGACATGCGGAACGAGAAGAGCCGGCTCGAGTCACCGAGGATGTGGCCCAGGAAGGCGTCGTGCTCGCGGAACTTGCGTTTCCCGATGCGCTTGAGCGTGCTCCACACGTCCTCGCTCGAGTGGGCCACCTGATCGAAGCGCAGCTCCCAGTAGGCGTGGCGCGCGAAGCGGGTACGGAAGCTCTCGACGGTCTTGTAGGGCACGTAGTAGTTGTGCGCGATGGTGTCGGCGCAGAGGTGCGTGAGGAACCCCTGGACGAGCGCCCGCTGTGCCGGGCTCTGCGCCGTGTCGAGCATCTTCAGGCCCACCTGCCAGTTGTGGCAGTGGTCGCGGTAGGGCACCAGGTTCTTGCCGACGATGATGTCGGCGGCGCAGCAGCCGTACAGGAAGTCGTCGCGATGCCGGCCGAGGAGCTCGCGGAGCGCCGGAGTCAGGACCGCCAGCCCCTCGAGGACCTGGAGCCCGAAGTCGATGTGGGTCCCCGGGCCCCACGCGAAGGCCTGCCCCGGCACCAGGAGCACGACGAGCGCCACCCACAGGAGCCAGAACCAGGTGGGTGGCCCGCGGCGGTGGCGTTGGGGGGCTGACAATAGAGGTGGTCCCCTTGACTCGACTTGCGCACTTTTTCCGCCTCGTTTGAGCGGCTCGACGACGCGCAGGAAAATAGACGGCACGGCTGACTTCTGCGATGAGGTAGGTGCAACCCAATCCTCATGCGAGAGGCAGCCGTGCCAGATACCCTCATCGTT
>JACRCY010000093.1 GCA_016218785.1 Deltaproteobacteria bacterium | reverse complement strand
CGCTCCACATCGCCGCCTGCTCACGTAGCCCCCCTCCCGGGGGCCGGGGGTCACTCTGCCCGCCGCTTCCCCGCGACCTCACCGCGGTCGACCCTCGGGGCTGGCGGCTGCGGCGCTACGGGGTCCCTGATCGGTCGTGCGGGTGGCCCGGGGGTGCGCTCCCCCGCACCCGCCCCCCTGGCCACGGCCACAAACCGCCCGCCAGCCCCCGGCAGGGGCCACGCAGCCCGCGCCACCGCGCGAGTCGAAGGGTCGAATCGTCAAATCGTCGAAACCCCGTCCTCAACGCACACAACGCACCCGGTAGTCGTTGCCGACGCCGTTGTTGTTGACGTAGCCGTAGGAGAAGGAGACGACCCACGCGTAGCCCGTGTTGCCGGCGTAGGGCGACGACGACCAGAAGAACGTGGTCGGCGCCGCGGGGAAGGCCGCGATGTCGATGGCGGGGTTGTAGGCCCGGTCGTCGACCAGGGTCTGCAGCTCCTTGATGTCCGGGAGCCGCCAGTTGGAGAACCTCGGGGCGCAGCGTGTTCGCCGTGGGCGCCGCCGGCACGATCCAGTACTACGACGGGACGGTGTGGAACCCCATGCCCTCGGGGACGACGCAGTACATCAGGTCCGTGTGGGGCAGCTCCGCGCGGGACGTCTTCGCCGTGGGCGCGATCGGAATGGTGCTCCATTGGGACGGCAGTGGCTGGAGCGGGAGGCCCTCGGGAACGACCCGCAACCTGCAGGCGGTCTGGGGCAGCTCGGCAGATGACGTCTTCGCCGTGGGGGCCGTAGGCACCATCCTCGAGGCTCGTGCTCGCCCTGCCTACGGCGGCATCTGCGCCGCTCCCGTCCCGCTCTACTGCGCCCCGACCCTCGACCCGTACAACGGCGACACCGGCGGCGGCACCGCCACCTTCGCCTCGTACTCCTGTCCCTCGGGGCGCCCCACCACCGGCCCCGAGGTCTTCTACCGCCTCGACTGCCCGGTGACGGGGACGGTCACCGTGCGCCTGACGCCGGCCGAGGCCGACCTCGACCTCATCCTCATCGGCGAGGACACCGCGGACCCCGAGCGCGGCTGCGACCCGACTCGCTGCCTCGCCGCGAGCCAGCAGGACGGGCTCGCCGTCGAGGAGGTCACGTTCGCCTCCACCCGCGACGCGCGCTACTACGCCGTCGTCGACGGCTACGCCGGCGCGGTTTCGGGGTACACGCTGGAGATCGTGTGCGCGAAGCAGTGACCGGCGCCGCGGTCGGGCGCAGCTCCTTCTTGCCCGGCGGCGTCCTCCGCTAGTGCTCCACTCCGAGCTTGTCGAGCAGGCGGGTCAGCCGGCGCTTGTCCATGCCGAGGAGCGCGGCCGCCTTGGGGAGCGCCCCGTCGGCCTGCGCCAGCGCCCGCTCGACCAGGAGGCGCTGCACGGTCTCGAGGGCCTCGTCGTAGGGCCGGTCGGCGGGCATGACGATGCCGTCGCTCGGCGGCGCCGCCGCGGGCTCAACGGGGCGCTCGGCGGCGCGGCGGGCCGCGGTCGGCGTGGGCGTGAGGGTCACGACGCTCGTCTCGTCGAAGGAGCGCGCGTCCCAGCCCGAGCCGTCGTCGGCGCCCGACCAGGAGCCGGCGATCTCGACCGGCAGGTGCGAGACCTGGATCTCCTCGCCCTGGCACTCCGCCACGGCCCCCGCCACCACCCGGCGCAGCTCGTCGAGGTTCCCGGGCCAGGTGTAGCGACGGAGCGCGGTCTCCACACCGGGGCTCAGCGTCGGCGCCTGCCGTCCCGATTCCTGCATCGCCTCCTCGACGAACCACCGCGCGAGGAGCGGCACCTCGCGGCGCCGCGCCCGCAGCGGCAGCAACGCCACCGAGGTCTCGCTGAGCAGGATCTGGAGGTCCCGGCGGAAGGTGCCCTCCGAGCGCAGGAGCGCCAGGTCCTTCGAGCTGGTGGCGACGAGCCGCACGTCGACGGGCCCCGCAGTGGCCGCGCCGAGGCGACAGCAGGACTTCGTCTGCAGCACGCGGAGGAGCGTGGCCTGCAGCTCCAGCGACAGGTGCCCGATCTCCTGCAGCACCACCGTGCCCCCGGAGGCGAACTCCAGGACCCCGGTCGTGGCCGTGCCGGCGCCCGGGTCGCCGTGCCCCTGGACCCCGAGGAGCTCGGCCGCGAGCTGCGCGGCCGGCGTGGCGGCGCAGTCGAGGTGCACCAGGGGCCGGTCGGCGCGGGGCCCGAGCGCGTGGAGCGCGTCGGCGACCGTGGTCGTGCCGGCGCCCCGCTCGCCCATCACCAGGACCGGCCCGACCCCGTGGGCCAGCCGCTCGACGAGGGCGAAGACCTGCAGCATCGCCGGGTGCGTGGCCACCACGGCCCGCCCGCCCGCGTGCAGCACCCGCGTCGCGCCGTGCGCCACGCCGACGCCGGCATGGGTCACCGCGCGCCGGGCGACATCGGCCGAGGGGAGCAGGCTCTCGACCGACGGGGACGTGGCGGGGAACGCCGCCACCCCGATCCGCGCGGCGAGCTTGCTCTGCCGCAGGGCCGCGTCCATCCGCTGCGCGATGCGCAGGGCGCCGTCCTGGGTGCACTCCGGCAGCAGCACCTCCAGCCGGCTCCCGTCCCGCTCGGCCACGAGGTCGTAGGTCCGCAGGCAGGAGGCGGTCACCTCGGCCACGGCCTGGAGGCTCGCCTCGTCGACGGAGATCGGCGCCACGCAGAGCGCCGCGAGCGGGCGCTCGTTCCGCACTGCGCGCTCCGCCGCGGCGGCCAGGCGCAGGTCGAGCACCTCGGCGGCCACCTTGGGCGCGGGCGCGCCCGGCCGGGCGCGCTCCACCAGCGTCGCGCAGACCGCGCCGAACCTCACCTCGTCGCCCGGGAGCACCGTCCTCCCGGCCGCCGGGACGGCCGTCCCGTTCACGAAGGTGCCGTTGCGGCAGCGCCGGTCCGCGATCAAGGCTCGGCCCACATCGAGGAGCAGCACCGCGTGCGTCCTCGAGACGGAGGCATCCTCCAGCGCCACGAAGGCCGCCGGGGTCCGCCCGACGGTGAACTCCCCGCGTGGGGGGAGGTCGAACTCGAGCGTGCCCTCGGCGCTGAGGGCCACCAGCCGGTAGCCGCCGCCGCCCGGGGAACCCGCGCCGCGCTCCGCGCCCTGCGATCCACCTTTCCGCATCCTTCGACCCTATACCGCCCTCCGCACGGAGACAACACCGCCGCGCTGGTGCGCCGGCGGCCGACGCCATGCTCACTGCTGGCATGGTCACGGCGCCCATGCCGCCCCCCAACCCACGAATCGGAGCCGGCAACAGCTTGGAGAAACCCCAAGATCTGCGGCTCTCCGCTGTCGGAGGTCGCCAGATCTTGGAACCTTCCCAAGATCTGGCAGCCACCGTCGCTGCTGAGCGTCCTCCGGAGATGGTCACCCAACGCCCGCCATGCTAGGAAGGGATCCATGCGACGCCATTCGGCCAGTGTCGTGTCTCTCGCCGCCGCATGGCTGGCCGTCGTGCAGCCGGCGGTCGCGGCTCCGGCGCCCGCGCCCGCGTCGGCGCCCACCCCGGAGGGCATGCTCCTGGTGCCGGCGGGGACGTTCACCATGGGCGCGGACTCGGGGGGCGAGGAGGACGAGCACCCGGCCCACGGGCTCCGCGCGACGAACCGCGTGCACCACCCCGGCGGCTTCCGCATCCCGATGCTCGGGTTCCGCTGCGCAAGGGACACCGGGCCGTAGCGCATGGAGCCGGCCACGCGAGGCGTCAGGGCGCGAAGGGGCGGAGGTCGATCTCCAGGTCGCACAGGATGGCGAAGTGGTCGATGCGGCCCGGGAAGTCCGCGCCGCCCGGGAGGCTGGAGACGAAGCCCTCGTCGAGCCGCTGGGTGCCGGACGCCGCTCCCATCTCCGCCTCGCCGAAGATCTGGCACCGGCCCGACGCCGACTCGGCCAGCACGTGATCGATGGCCACTCCGAACGCGCCCCACCGCGTACCGTAGTGGGTGCCGGTCGCGTCCGCGGGCCCGAAGTCGGTGAACCGCTTCCCCTCCCCGACCCAGGCGTCCCAGACCTCCACCTCGGCGGGGGTGGAGAACGCAACCGGGTCCATGTTGAAGTCGCCGGCGAGCAGGTTGGGGCCAGCGGTGATCAGCGGCACGTCGCCGAAGCCCGCCAGCCCCTCGAAGACCTGCTGCATCTGGAGCTTGCGGCAGGCGTCGCCCATGTAGAAGCCGCCGGAGCTGGTCGTCCCCGGGGCGTTGGGGTGCGCGTGCACCAGGCGGAGCGGGCCCTTCGCCGTGGAGACGCTGGCCGCCGACACGGTCGACTCCGCGTCGCACTTGTCCTTGGTGCACTCGCCGAGCGCGTAGACGCAGCTCTCGAGCGGCAGCGGCGGCGTCTCGGCGCCCGTCAGCTCGAAGCCGCCGGCCGCGACCCCGTCGAAGGTGCCGAACGAGACCTTGACCCCCATGCACTCGACCTGCTTGCGGCCGTCGCAGACCACCGAGTAGTCGACGCCGAGGATGCGCTGGACGGCGGCCGGGCGGTCGCCCGCCTGGTAGCAGGTGCGGGCCGCGTCCGTCTCCTGGAACGCCTCGCAGGTGTGCGGCGGCAGGACCTCCTGCAGGAAGACCACGTCGGGATCGAGCGCGCGGATCTGCGCCCCCATGTAGTCCTCGTAGCTCTGGTAGCTGAGCCTCAGCGCGTAGTTGGGGTCGGTGTCATCGGGGTTGCCGATGTTGTACGTGAGCACCCGGAGCTTCAGCTTGTGCGGGTCGTCCCCGTCGCAGCCGGGCCCGGCCGACGCGCCCAGAGCCATCACGACCGCCACCAACCACGGTGCCTTCATGGGTTCACTCCTCATCGTCCCCCCTCCGGGAGCCGTCGTTCTTCGT
>JACRCY010000084.1 GCA_016218785.1 Deltaproteobacteria bacterium | reverse complement strand
GGCCGCCCACGGCGGCACCATCAGCATCGACAGCACGCCGGGCCGCGGCACCGAGTTCGTCGTACGCCTCCCGCTCCTGGGCGCGGCGGCCGGCGGGGCCAGCACGGGGCCTTGAGGCCGACCCCGGGACGGTGGTACTAGGGATCGAGGTTAGCCCATGTCGGACGACCGGCTCCGCGAGACTCCGCTCACGCTGCGCCTCGAGTACCGCGACGCCGCGAACCTGCTCGACCAGTGGCGCCGCAACCTGAGCCAGGGGCAGACCTTCGTCCGCACGCGCGAGGCGCTCGAGGCGGGCACGCGCCTGCGCCTGAAGGTGGGGTTCCCCGGGTTGCGCGAGCCCTTCGTGCTCCTCGGGTCGGTCCGGACGGCGCGCGTGGAAGGGGGCGAGCCGGGGGTCGACGTCGCGATCCACTTCGCCGACCGCGCCGAGCAGGACCGCATCTCGACGCGCATCGAGCGGGCCGCGGCCGGCGACCCCGAGCTGTGCGCACGGGTGGTGCGCCTCCTCGTGCTCGAGGACAACCCGCACATCGGGGCGCTGATCACCTCGGGCCTCCAGGAGGTCGCGCGCCGCGAGCTCCGGGGCCGCGTGACCTTCGAGGTCGAGTGCGCCCCCCACGGGGCCGCGGGCCTCGCGGCGCTCGCGCGCGACCGCTTCGACATGGCCGTGTGCGACGTCTACCTCCCGGTGATGGACGGCCCCCAGTTCATCCGCGAGGTGCGCGCGGGCAAGGCGCCGGGGCTGCCGATCCTGGCGGTCTCCGCGGGCGGCCCGGCGGCGCGCGAGCAGGCCGAGGCCGCCGGGTGCGACCTCTTCCTGGAGAAGCCCCTGCGCCTGACCGAGCTCGTCGCGGCGATCCGGCGACTGGTGCGCTTCTAGCGCCCCCGGAGCGCCTTGAGCTCGCGCTCGAGCGCCGCCCGGTCCTTCGGCTCGCAGCGGAGCGCCGCCTCCAGCTCGCCGATCGCCTCGGCGCGGCGGCCCACGGCCGCCAGCGCCCGCGCGTAGCTCGCGTGCACGGCGGCATCGAACGGATCGACCTCGAGCGCGCGCGCGCCCAGGGTCAGCAGCTTGTCGTTGCGCCCCGCCGCCGCGTACCCGGCGACGACCTTCCGGAGCGCCGCGCCGTTGTGGGGGTCGAGCCGCGCCAGCCCCTCCAGCTCGGCGAGCGCCTCGGCCGTGCGCCCCGCCTGCTCGAAGGCCCGCGCCAGCTGCTGGTAGGGCTCGGTCCCGTCGGGGTCGAGCACCTTGGCGCGGGCGAAGTGCCGCTGCGCGTCCGCGAGATCGTTGCCTTTCAGCGCGGCGATCCCCAGGCGCGTGCGCAGCTCGTAGCCATCGAGGCCGACGGCCAGCGCCGCACCGTAGGCGGCGCGCGCCGCGGCCGCGTCCTTGCGCGCCATGGCGACCTCGCCCCGCAGCACGAACGCCTCGCCCAGGCCCGCGTGGAGCTTGAGCGCGCGGTCGGCCTGCTCCTTGGCCCGGTCGATCATGCCGCGGGCGAAGAGCGCGAATCCGAAGTTCACCTGGGCCACCGCGTCCGTCGGTCGCTCGCGCGCAGCGCGCTCCAGCGCGTCGCGGTCGCGAAAACGCTCGTAGCGCACGGAGTAGGCGGAGAGGTACGGACCCAGCCGGCCGCGCAGGTCGAAGAGGAAGCCCGCGTCGATGGCGCCGAGCCCCTGGCCGGTGGCGCGCTGGAAGACCGTCTCGGTCGGCAGCCCCTCCCCCCACAGCTTGAGCATCCGCACGATGGTGGGGAAGCCGAAGCGCCGCACCAGGTACTCCACCACCAGCCCGGAGAAGTGGTAGGCGACCACGATCTTGTCGAGGGAACGGGTGCGCGTGAACGTCGTGTTGAGCGCGGCGACGCGCGGCAACTCGCCGGCCTGGAGCGCGGCCGCGATCGCGGCGGTGTGGTGGCGGCTCCACTCGGGGCGCGCCCGCGCCGTCTCCCACTCCGAGAGCCCCTCGGTGAACCAGCGGGGCACGCGCGAGCGGGACAGCTGGATGGCGAAGGAGTGCGCCAGCTCGTGCCACAGCACCATGCTCCAGTTGACGTTGCGGTCACGCGGCGACAGGGCGGTGATCACCCGACCGAAGCAGACGCCGGCCGCGCCGAACCCCGGCAGCCCGATCGTGCGTACCCCGAAGTGGTCCTGCCCGGCGAAGAGCTCGATCTGCAGCCGCGCCGGGGCCGCAACGCCGTAGCGCGCCGCCATGTCGGCGACGGCGCGCTCCAGGAGCGGGAAAACGTAGCGCTCCAGCACCGGGAGGTCGCGCTTCGGCGCGCGCAGCCGGAAGCGTCCCCGGTCGACGAGGCCATAGCCCTTGGCGATCACCTCCTCGAACAGGTCCAGGACGGTGAAGGTCCGGACGTTGTACCTGTCGCCCTTCCAGGCGCGCTCCAGCAGCTCGAGGCCGCGCTTCTCGTCCCCCTGGCGGAGGTAGTGCTGACCCAGGGCGGCCAGCGCGGCGGGGTCCTTCGGATCGAGGCGCACCGCCTCCTCTTCGAGCGCGATGGCCTCGTCGTAGCGGTGGTGGCGGGCGAGGTACTCGGCGATGCCGTGGAAGAAGCCGGCGGCGTGCGGGTTCTGCGCGAGGGCCCGCGCGCGGGCGGCGTCGTACCCGGCGCGGTCACCGGTGACGAACGCCACGCCGCCCTGCAGCCGGAGCCCCTCCGGGGCGCTCGGATCGATGGCCAGGGCGCGGCGGGCCGCGGCGCCGGCGCCGGCGTAGTCCTCCTCGGTGAGCGCGATCTCGCCGCGGGTGACGATGGCCCCGACGTGGCGGGGGTCGACGCGCAGCGTTTGCTGCAGGTGCTTCTCGGCCTCCACGACGTCGTAGCTCTCGGCGAGGGCGACGCGCGCCATGCCGAGGTGCGCGTCGGGGTGGTTGGGATCGGTCCGGAGCACCTCGCCGAAGGTCTGCGCCGCCTCGCGCGAGTTGTACTAGTCGAGGAG
>JACRCY010000094.1 GCA_016218785.1 Deltaproteobacteria bacterium | reverse complement strand
GAACTTCACGCTCTCGGTGGTGGCAGGCTGCCACGGCAGCTCGTGCCAAGGTACGGAGGGTGGGGACGGCCTGGCCACGACGATCCCGCTGGGGCCTCCGTGGCACGCGGCGGTGGACACGAACGGGATCGTCTACTTCGTGGAGAAGGCCTCCGACGGCAGCGCATCTCGCCTGCGCAAGGTCAAGGACGGCCAGTTGACCACCGTCACGAGCGTCCCGTCGCCCGGCCGGATCGACGGCCTCGCCCTGGACTACGACTCGCTCCTCTTCCTGTCTGTGGCGCCAGCCAGCGGGGGCGGGGTGACCAGCACCGTCTACCTGGGCTGGGTCGATCCGGTCACGAACGCCGTGACATTGCTTGCGAGCCTCGACCTGGGGGCGTCCTACGCGAGCGGCCTCGCCAAGGACCCTGCGTCGGACACGATCTACTACGCGGATCCCGGGCTGTGCGTGATCATGGCGGGCGGCATCATGGCGGGCGTGTTCGGTGGACAAGCCCCCACGCCGGTTGCGGGCACCCAGGGCGCCGGGTGCGGGGACAACCGTCACCAGAACCCCGCTCCCAACGACCCAGCCAACAACACCGACCCTGCGGTGGGACCGGCGCTCGGGACCAACGTGCAGCTCGACCTGCCCTATGACGTGGCGTTCCAGCCGATCTCCATGGGCGGCGGGCTGCTCTTCATCACCGACGTCGGCAACCGGCGGGTGCTTGCCCTCAACACCGCAGGCGTGGCGCTTGGCGTCGGGCAGCGCACCCTGCCCCCCGCCATGGTGATCACCCTGGCGGGCACCGAGTCGTCCACGTCGCCCTCTGGTGTGGTTGGAAACCCGCCGTCCACCCTCGGCCTGTGCGGGCCCTCAGCGGCCGCGATGGTCGCAGGCGTCCTGGCCTTCAGCGACAATTGCAGCCCCCCGAGCCCGACGAAGGGGACGATCCTGCTCGTCGACTTCGCGCTCGGCGGTGCCTCTCACGGCTGGACCTCCCTCCTGGGGCACGACTACCACGACGCGGGCATGACGGGCGAGTTCCTGTCCGCGTCGCCGTCGCAGGGCCTCGACTCCCTCATGCTGAGCGGGAGCCTCGGGCTCGCCCGCGGCGGACCCAGCAACAGTCTCTTCGTGACGGACTTCGTCAACCGCGGGGTGTACGAGGTGGCGTCGCCGCCGCTCCCGGCGGGAATGCCCGTCTTCACATCCATGAGCTGGGACCCCGTCGCTGCTCCCCAACTGGCAACGGCGGCGGAGCGGACGCCGGTCTTCAGCGTTCCGGCTCCACCCGAGTATGTCGAGTTGCAGCGCGCGTACTTCCAGGTGAAAGCCCAGAAGGTGCAGGAGTGGCGCGCGGCGGGACTCACCGACGCACAGATCAGGGTCCTGGTCGCCGACCTCAAGGACCAGATGCTTGGCGAGTAGGAGGGGAGCCATGCGGATGCGCACGCACACCCGGCATTGGCAGGCGGCGGCGGTCGCTATCATTCTCACCGTGAGCCTGGTCCCTGACTCCTCGGCGAACAGGTTCTACTTCCCAGAGGACAAGACTTCCACGGGAGGGCCGGCCGGGGTGCTTGCCAGCTACCCATGGCTCAGAGGCGTGACGCTGCCTGGACTCGGAAACCGGTACCGTATCGTCGCGGTGCCGTACCCGCCCGAGGATCTCGGCGACCCCATAATGCACCTCTTCCATGTCCCCCAGCCGGGCGGAGCCTGGAACGACGTGGCCCACAACGACGACTGCGACGATCTCAGCCCGTACTGGGCCGACTTGGGCGATGTCGAAAGGGCCTGGATCCTAGACAACGCGCCGCGCTCCTCTTGTATCAGCCATACCGTCAGCCTAGCTGGTGACTACCACCTTCTCGTCTACGCCCGCGACGGGAACAGCGGCGGCAGGGGAGACAAGACGTTTCATCTGGCCGTCAGCATCGACGACGGCGGAGGCTACGGCGGATGGCTGTGGTTCGGGCCATACTCCCTCGGTGGCTACAGGATCTCGTTTCCCGAACCGCTCCCTTCTTCGGACACGTTCGAAACGGTTTTCGTGAACGATAGCCCTCTTCCGTTCGTGTTCAACGGAGTCGCCATGCGGACAGCGCTGGTGCGGTTTGACTGGGCGGCGGGCGATGACGTTTCCACCCCCGCCGAGTTCAACTTCACCTCTGGCATCGGGGGCGCCTCGAAGCTGCACGGCAACAACGTGCGCGGAGCCTTCCTCATGATGCCCGCGGGCGGTCGTCGCGGCGCCGTGCGCTTCATTCGCAACGACTACTTCTGGCACGATGTTGACGGAGATGGACTTGGCGATGGTCTCGAGGCCGAGCTCTGCACGTGCTCAGGCGCCAATGACTACGCATGTGGCTTCCCCTGCAAGGATCCTGACGTGTCCGTCAACCCGCAGGATACCGACGCCGACGGGCTCCTCGACTACTGGGAAGTGCTTGGCTGCGAGGGGGACGCAAACCGGCCCCTGTTTCCAAGCCAGGCCTACTGCCCACACCCCGTCGCTGGAGGAGAGGCGCAGCTCCTGCCTGCATGGGGCGCGAGCCCGCTGCACAAGGACATCTTCCTAGAGATCAGCTACTTGCCGGGCCAAGCGCCGCTTCGCCCGGCCGACGCAGCGGCGATCAACCAAGTGTACGGCAGCTTGACGCACCTCTCGAACCCCGACTCGAACCCGGGTGTCAGCGTTCACGTTGACCTGGGTCAAGACTGCGAGTTTGCGGCCTGGCCGCTCGATGGCATCACCGACCAATGCGGCGATTTCAGGCGCGCAGGCCCGAAGCGCACCCCGGTGAGCTGCAAGAACGGCGGACGAGCCGCTCTTCAGATCGACCGGTTCCGCGAGGGTATCTTCCACTTCGCCCAGATGGGGGGCCTAGGCAGCACGTACCTTGTCAGTGATTGGTCGTGCGATGTGTCTGGGGCCCTTGGCGTCGCCCACGAATTGGGCCATCAGCTCGGTCTGACGCACGGTGGGGCTCCCGAGGCCGGCGACGCGAACTGCAAGCCGAACTACCGAAGCATCATGAACTACGCCTACGGCGGCTCCCCGTTCTTCTCCGACGGACGGCTGGCAGGGTGGGCTCTCAATCCCCGGGACCTAAGGGAGACCGCCGCCTACCCGGCAGGGGTCAACGTGGCCTTTCTGACGGGGCCACCCTACAACTACTCGACACGGACCAACGCTGCGGCTGGAACCGACGTGGACTGGAACCGCGACGGTGACTACGATGACTCCGTGCGCGCCCAGATGGGTCCTCCGGTGGAGTCGGTCTGCTCGTGGGGCGAGCCCCAAGCGGACCAGCCCATGTTGCAGGCGCGAGAGGAGCTACCGGCCCTGGGCAGCCGCGTCAACTTGGGTCCGGCTGCAACCATGCTGTGGGACAACGCAAGAACCATCGTGGTCGTGAACGATCCAAACACGCATAGGGTCATCTACAACGTCTCGTCTGAGGTCAGCGGCGGCTGGGCCACTAACTGGAGCCAGGCGCTTGGCGGTGCTGTGCACGGCCCCAATTGTCAGCCGGCTGCGGCGACGCTGCAGTCCCCGATGGGACCGCGGGTCTACATCTTCGGCGCCACAGCCGATGGGCGCGTCCAGTACGTGGTCTTCGACCAGAACGGGATCGGACCGTGGTCCGATCCGATGGAGAATCCCGCCGGCGTAGCCTTCGACGAGGTTTCGGTGACCACCAGCACAAACCCGTCTGTTCTGTTCATCGTCGGCCGAGATCGGAACTCGGCGGACGGCAACGTGTGGGAGAACCGGATGGACGCGCTTGGAAACTGGCGCGGGTGGGAGGCAGCGGTCTACCGCGACACCCCCTCGACTCAGGCCCCGGTCTTCTCGCACCAGTACACTCCCGGCGTCGCGTGGGCGGGGGATGGAAACCTCTACTTGCTGACTAGAAACAACGCACTCGCAGCTCGCCCGAATCTTCTCTCGCTCTGGCGCTACCTTGGCGGTGGATTCTGGGAGACGTACCGCGACCAGCCGGCCGACTTCGGGGTAGGCGAGGACAACCTGGGGACGCAGCCGATGGAGGTCACCGGTCGCCCGACGCTCCTGTACCGTCCTCATCGCAAGGGTGACGGCACGCCGCTAGCGAGCGGCAATGGGGCGCTGTGGGCCTACTACCAGATCCACCGGACACGACTGATCCCCCCGGACAGCTGGAACGTCCACTACCGCTGGTCCTACGGCAAGCTCTCTCACCCGAGCTTCACCATGGGAGACCCTCATGACTTCTGGATCATGAGCGTCCAAGACAGGGGCGTGGCCGTCGTGGACCACCCCGAGAGCCTCTCGCTCTTCGCACCGGGCACGCCCACTGATACCTCAGCCGGGAACAACGTGCTGCACCACATGCCCTACGCGGACGGCCAGTCGCGGCCGGCGCACCTCATCAACGACTGGGACGACGCCACCACCGTGAGGTGGGGCCTCAAGGCGTCGCTCCCGTAGCGAGGCGCGGACATGGCTCAGCGTGCGATGACCGCAGTGCTGGTCGCCCTCGCCGGCCTCGGCTGCGGGAGCGGCCAGCACGCCGGCAGCGATGTCCTCATCGACCGCCCTCGGCCAGACGCGGGGCCGGGCCAGGTGGACGCCAACTACGACGCGTGCAGTCTCGGGTTCTGGGACGTCCAGGACCCGGTGTCCACGCATGCGGCAGTCCTGGACTACGACAAGCCCCTCCACGACAACATGGCCAGGAACGACCCAGATGCGACGGTGGCGGCTTTCCTTGACGGGGAGGGTGTCGCGGTCTTCGGGTACCGCCATTTCGTCCGGGCCACGCTCGATGGCAACTTCGTGAGCTCGGTGGCCTTCCCGACGGACCCCACCAGTGGCCACGAGCTGTGGGCCGACTCGACCGCCAGGCCAGTGCAGTCCCCTTCGGTCTACGGCGCGCCGCTCCTCGATGGAGCGGGTTCTCGATTCTGTCTCGTGCAAATGGACGGTACGGTCGATCTCGCCATATGCTCGGCGATCCCCGACAACACTGGGATGTGGGCTCCGGTCTGGGACGGAGCCGCTTTTCGCCTCGTGGCCACGTTCGGCTGGGGGGCTGAGGCGAAGCGCTACGTGCTCGCGTACGATCCTCTGACGGGGCAGATGACGTCGCAGGTGCTCCTGCCTGGTGCCTATGGCCGGGGATCGACGCGCCCATTCTTCTACCCAGATCGAGTCGAACTGTTTAGCGGGGGCGGTCGCCCGGACACGGCGTGCTACTCCTTCTTCTTCGAAGTCCTGCCGCCTTCGCTGAGCGACACCGGTCGTCAGGAGTGGGACCTGCTTCCGACCGACTTCCGTGCAGGTAGCTGGTGGGACGCCGCTTCCAGCGGTCGCTCGACCGTCCTGCGCTTCACCGGCGAGTGCTGGCAGAGGCCGCCGTGGGCCACGTATCCGACCTACGTTGCCTGCAGTGAGCCGTACCCACCCGCCCCTCCCACGGGCGATTTCCTGGCGTTCATCGATCCTACCGGGTCGCCGCCGGCGCCGGTCCGGGTCAGTGGCGGAATCCACGTGCTCTCCTGGAGCGGCGAGCAGTTCGTGGACTTCCGCGAGATCGATCTCGTCCTCTACGACGAAGACGGGAGGTTCGTTGCACGAGCGGGACTGCCCGCTGAGTTTCCGATTGGCGTGGGCATGGAGATACTCGGCGTCCGACTGCTGCCGGTGGGGCCATGGGACTATCTCTACTTCTACAGCGTCGCTGGGACCAGCATCACGCACATGGCCCGCTTCCACCTCGTGCCGTTGTAGGCTCTGAGACGATGCGCGGGCCTCGCGGCGCCGTCGGCCGTCGGCGCTGAGCGGTGACCCGGCGGACACCGTCGTCCTGCGCATGGTGCTGGCATTCAGTGCGAGCAGGCGTATAAGATAGCCGCGTTCGCGCGACGGACGCGCGGCACGACAAAGGACCCGGCGCGGCCACGACCGCCGCGCGTTCGACGGAAGGGAGGCTCAGCGTGGAGTTCGCCTACGAGGAGACGCTCCAGCTCGGCAAGGACGGCACCCACTACCGCAAGTTGACGAGCGACCACGTCAGCGTCGGCTCGTTCGACGGGCAGGAGGTCCTCAAGGTCGCGCCCGAGGGGCTCACCCTGCTGGCGCACGAGGCCTTCCGCGACATCTCGTTCCTCCTGCGGGCGTCGCACCACGAAAAGCTCGCGCAGATCCTCAAGGACCCGGAGGCCTCCGACAACGACAAGGCCGTGGCCCGCGTGATGCTCGAGAACGCGGTGGTCGCTGCCGAGTTCCAGCTCCCCTTCTGCCAGGACACCGGCACGGCGACCATTGTCGGCAAGAAGGGGAACCGGGTCTTCACCGACGGCCGCGACGCCGAGCACCTCTCCCTGGGCGTCTACCAGACCTACACCGAGGAGAACCTCCGCTACTCGCAGACCGTGCCGCTCACGATGTACGACGAGAAGAACTCCGGCAACAACCTGCCGGCGCAGATCGACATCTACGCGACCGAGGGCATGGACTACCGCTTCCTCTTCGTGGCGAAGGGGGGCGGCTCGGCCAACAAGGCCATGCTCTTCCAGGAGACCAAGGCGGTGCTCAACCCGAAGAGCCTCGAGGCCTTCCTGGTCGACAAGATCCGGCACCTCGGCACGGCCGCGTGCCCGCCGTACCACCTCGCGGTCGTCGTCGGCGGCACCTCGGCCGAGTCGGTCATGAAGACGGTCAAGCTCGCCTCGACCGGCTACCTCGACCACCTGCCGACGTCCGGCACGATGGGCGGGCGCGCGTTCCGTGACGTGGAGCTCGAGGGGCGCCTCCTCGAGGCCTCGCGCCAGCTCGGCTACGGCGCCCAGTTCGGCGGCAAGTACTTCTGCCACGACGTGCGCGTCGTGCGCATGCCGCGGCATGGCGCCTCGTGCCCCGTGGGCATCGCGCTGTCGTGCTCGGCCGACCGCAACGCCAAGGCCAAGATCACCAGCGAGGGCATCTACCTCGAGGACCTGGAGCGCAACCCGGGTCGTTTCCTCGCGGGCATGCCGCGCGGCGGGTTCGAGGACAAGGCCATCAAGCTCGACCTCGACCGGCCGATGAAGGAGATCCTCGCCGACCTCTCGAGGTACCCGGTGAAGACGCTCCTCAGCCTGACCGGGCGGCTCGTGGTCGGGCGCGACATCGCTCACGCGAAGCTCAAGGAGCGGGTGGACGCGGGCCAGGGGCTGCCGGAGTACCTCAAGAAGCACCCCATCTACTACGCCGGACCGGCCAAGACCCCGGCGGGCATGCCCTCCGGCTCGTTCGGGCCGACCACGGCGGGGCGCATGGACTCGTACGTGGACCTGTTCCAGTCGCTGGGCGGCTCGCTGATCATGATCGCGAAGGGGAACCGCTCCCAGCAGGTCACCGACGCGTGCAAGAAGCACGGCGGCTTCTACCTGGCCTCCATCGGCGGCCCGGCCGCCATCCTCGCCCGGCACCACATCAAGAAGGTGGAGGTCCTGGAGTACCCCGAGCTGGGCATGGAGGCGATCTGGGCCATCGACGTCGAGGGCTTCCCGGCCATGATCGTCGTCGACGACAAGGGGAACGACTTCTTCAACCTGCTGTAGCGCGCGCGGGAGGGCGGCGGCGAGCCACAGCGCGGCCAGGAGCCGTGTCGCCGGGGTCGTCACGCAGACCTCGCGGCGCCGCGGGGGCGGCGGCGCGACGTGAACCCGAAGAAGCCGGGCACCAGGTAGACATGGCAGCGGGCCATGTCGGGAACCTAGCGCACGGGCCCTCGCCACCGCAAGGCGGCCCCGGTGTGCTAGACTCGATCGTGGAGCCGGTGGCGGAGCAAGGGGCATGACGCCGATCGCGCCTCGCATTGTCGTCGACGAGAAGGTCCGGTTCGGGCGGCCAGTCATCCAGGGCACCAGGGTGCCGGTCGACCTGGTGATCGGCAAGCTCGCCGGCGGGATGTCGGTCGAAGAGGTGGTGGCCGAGTACGAGATCAGCCGCGACGATGTCCTCGCGGCTCTCGCCTACGCTGCCCGGGCTCTCGCCGACGAGCAGATCCGCGCGCTGCCGTAGATGGCCCGCTTCCTGGTGGACGAGGACCTTCCCCGCTCGCTGGCGCCCGCGCTCCGGGCGGACGGCCTCGACGTGGCGGACGTCCGCGACGAAGGCCTGCGTGGCGCCTCCGACCAGGATGTCTTCCGGCATGCGACCGCCAGCGGCCGCGTTCTCCTGAGCGCCGACCTCGGCTTCGCCAACATCTTGCGTTTCCCGCTGGGAACCCACCCGGGGATGGTGGTGGCTCGCCTTCCCCACGAGCTGCCGGTCACGCAGCTCGCGGCTGCCATCCGGGACGCGCTGGCGCGCCTGGCCGATGAGGAGCTTGAGGGGAATCTGGCCATCGTGGAGCCCGGCAGGATCCGGCTCCGCCGCCACGGTTGAGACCAGCCGTCTGCGCCGCGGCGATTGCTCGGCCGGCCTGACCGGCGATGCTCCGGGGCTCACCTCCGCCGGACGCGCGAGCCGGCGGGCGTGTCCTCGACGGTGACGCCCAGGGCCAACAGCTCGGCGCGCAGGGCGTCCGCGCGCGCGTAGTCGGCGGCGGCACGGGCACGGTCCCGCTCCTGGAGGAGCGCCTCGACCCGCTCGTCGAGCGTCGGGGCCGCGCCGAAGTCCATGACCGCGAGGACCCGGTCGGTGCGGTAGAGGTAGTCGAGCACGAGCTCCGCGTCGAGGCGGGTGAGGGTGCCCGCGGCGAGGCGCGGGTTGATCTCCTTGACCAGCTCGAACAGGCGGGCCCGCGCCTGCGGCACGTTGAGGTCGTCGCGCAGGGCGTCGCAGCAGTCGGCGTCGGCGGCCTCCACGGCCCGGTCGACCTCGGGGTGCGGGTCGCCCGCGGCGCGCACCTGGCGCAGGCTGAGGATCAGCGCGTTGAGACGGTCGAGCTCCTTGCACGCGGCGTCGAGCGAAGGCAACGAGAAGTGCAGGTGCCGCCGGTAGTGGACGCCCAGGAGGTAGTACCGCACCTGGCTGCCGGTGTACCCCTTGGCGAGCAGGTCGCGCAGGGTGAGCGCGGTGCCGGCCGAGCGGGACATCTTCTTGCCCTTGCGGAGGATCATGCCGGCGTGGAGCCAGTAGCGCGCCATCGGCCTGCCCGACAGGGCCTCGCAGATGGCGTTCTCGTTCTCGTTGTGGGGGAAGGTCAGATCCTCGCCGCTGGTGTGGATGTCGAACTGCTCGCCCAGGTACTTGCTGGCCATGGCGGCGCACTCGATGTGCCAGCCGGGGCGCACGTTCCCCCACTCGGTCTTGTAGGTGATGCGGCGCCGCAGCTCTGCGAGGTCGGAGCGCCGCACGAGCGTGAAGTCGTGGGCGTCGTCCTTGTTGTAGTAGTCCATGTCGACCGTGGCGCCCGTCTTGATCTTGGTGCGGTCGACGCGCGAGAGGCGGCCGTAGGCGGCGAACTTGCTGATGTCGAAGTAGACCGACCGCTGCATCTCGTAGGCGAGGCCGCGCTCGACGAGCCGCCGGGTGAGCGCGATCATGTCCTCCACGTGCTCGGTCGCCCGGGGGTAGTGGTCGGCGGGGAGCATGCGCAGCGCGGTCAGGTCCGCGAAGAACTCGCGCTTGAAGAGATCGGTGAGCTCGTCGAGCCGCACCCCGCGGCGGCCCGACTCGGCGATGGTCTTGTCGTCGACCCGCCCGGGTTGAAGCCCTCGACCTTGGCCCACACCTCGACGCCCGGCTTCTCGCCCACGGGCCGGTCCGTGCCCGGGATGGGCAGCCGCCTCACCGGCACGACGGGGGTGTCGCCGATCAGCTCCAGGGGGTTGCCGAACCGCTCCGCGCCCTTGGCCATGCCGCCTCCGCACCGGCGCTCGCGCCCTCGCTCCTCCGCCCACCCGCACGTCCCGCCCTCGCGCCCGCGCCGCGCACTATCTTACCGCACGGGTGGGGGATGTGAAGGCGAGGGCGGGTGGCGGGCATGATGGACCGACGCCCGCCCCGAGCGGGAGCCGGGAGCCGCGCAGCGGGGCCGCGCAGGAGGCTCGGGCGGGAGAGGTCGCCGAGGGGAAGTTGACGGAGAGAGGCTAGCCGCCGGCCAGGTACTTGAAGGAGAGCTTCACCTTCGCACGGTAGGCCTTGATCT
>JACRCY010000076.1 GCA_016218785.1 Deltaproteobacteria bacterium | reverse complement strand
GCCGGGACGTCGGTGCCAGCCTCGAGGAGGAACACGACATCGACGCACGGCGCGGCCCAGGCAGGGCGGCGCAGGCCCTGGAGCAGAGCCTCCCCGTCCGGCGCGGCCTCATCGACCAGCAACCCGCGGCGGACCAGCTCCGCCGCCGAGGCTCCGGCTCCGGCGGGCAGCACCACCGGCCGGCGGCCGAGCGCCGCGGCGGTGGCGAGGTCGAGCGACATCCCGTCCATGGTCACCGGGTTGAGCACGAACCGGCGCTCCCCGTGACGCAGCTGGACCCGCCCGCGCAGGCCGCGGAGGGGCCTGGGGGCGTACTCCGCCATCAACCGGTCGAGGAGGCTCATGCGCTAGCGCCCTGTCAGACGCACGGGATCTGGCCCTCTTCTCCCCGCTGCCGCAGCAGTCGGTAGCGGTAGGTGATCCACTCACGCAGCAGGTCCTGGTGCATGTCGCAGTTCGGATTCCAGCGGCCCGCCTCGTCCCGGCCGAGGTAGCCGCACCCACCGTCGCAGGCGGGCAGGCTCTCGCACTCGACGCAGGCCGGGGAGTCGTGGCCGAATCGATTGAGGAGCACCATCTCGCGCGCCAGCCAGCGCTGCCGCTCGAGCGGAGTCGGATCGCCCACCACGCTCCCGGCGATCCAGCGCTCGTCCCCCACGAGCGAGACGCATTTGTACTTGTGTCCGAGGGGGTCGACGAGCCAGGCGTGGAGGTTGATGAAGCCGCAGTACGGCCGCACCCACACGGGCGCCGGCAGGGGGAAGCAGTCCACGCCGTAGCGGAGCGCCAGGTCGAAGAGGCGCCGACGGATCTCGGGCGAGAAGTAGCCGTGGTAGCACTGCAGGCCCTGCGCGGAGCACACCTTCTGGATGTCCATGATCGGAAAGAAGTAGAGGCCGACCTTGTCGAGGAGCCGCGCGTCCGCCAGGGCCTGGAGCACTCCCTCGGCGCCGTCGATGGACTGCGGGCTGAGCTGGACCCGGAACGACACCACGATGCCGTGCTCGACCAGCAGCTGGGCGGCCGCGAGGATGCGGGCGAAGGTCGGCGCGCCGCGGGGGCCGACCCTCACGCGATCGTGGTGCTCGGGGGCCCCCTCCAGGGTGAGCTGCGCCGTGTCGAGGGAAGGGCCCAGCGCCTTGATGGCCGCCTCGGTCACGAGCACCCCGTTGCTGATGAGGGAGGTGCGCACGCGGGCGCCCTCGGAGTCGGCCCAGCGGCAGATCTCCCGGAGCATCGACGAGGCGACCCGGAGGTTGAGCAGGGGCTCCCCCCCGTAGAGCGTCAGCCCGATGTCCTTGATGCCCGACTCGCGCGCCTCGCGCTTGATGGCCTCGACCACGCGGCGGCCCATCTCGGGGCTCATGCTCGCGCGCTTGGGGCGGGCTCCCTCCTCGTAGCAGTAGGGGCAGCGGAGGTTGCAGGCGTACGTCATGACGAACGTATAGCGGAGGCCGTAGCCGCCGAAGTGGACGTACTGGAGCTTGAAGCGCACCATGTCGAGCTCGGCCTGTCGCGAGACGACGCAGAACCCCTTCTGCTGCAGCAGGTGGCGCTGCAGGCGGGACACGGGGACCGTCGCGTCACCGCGCAAGTAGCAAAGGACGCTGCTGCTCGGGCGGATCCAGGCTCCGCGGGTGTGGTTGAACGCGATCCAGGCGCCCGGGTCCACCTCCACCAGGCTAGTGTACCGGGACAGCTCCACGTCGGGCCTCCGCGGCAGGGTTGTCCTTCAGGTACCGCTCGATCCTGTTGTGATGCAACCTCCTCAGCGGGCAGGCTTCGAGCGACGGGATCGTTTCCCGCGGGCAGGAGGCGCCGCAGAGCGCCAGGTACTCGCAGGAGGCGCAGGGCCCGTCCCGCCACCAGCGCCAGAGCAGCATCCGCAGGCGCTCGGCGTTCCATGTGACCCGGCCCTGCTCGACGATGCGACCGGCGATGTCCGCTTCCGTCGTGAAGGACGGGCAGTGGAACACCGCGCCGTCGCTGTCGATGCTCAAGCCGCTCTGGGTGCAGGAGATGCAGCTCCCGGCCGACGGCTGCAGCGGGTGCCCGCCGTGCTGGTGCCCATACACCTGCACCCACGGCTCGAGGGGATGTCCCTGCAGGAAGGGAACGAGCGCGGCGATGCGGGCCGTGTCCTCGTCCACCCACTGGTCGATGCAGCTCCGGTTGCACGCGGACAGGGAATCGCAACCGCCGGCCGTGTGGGAGGCGAGGAAGATCGTGGGCTCTTGGGTCGCGCCAATGCCCGTCGCCGCCAGATCGTCGAGCACCTCCAGCAGGCCGGGGCCGTCGAGGTCGTTGGTGTGGATCCGCACGCCGAGGTGAAGGCCACGGCTGCACAGGAGCTTGATGCCGCTCATGATGCGATCGTACGAGCCCGCCCCCGAGCGCTCCTTGCGCACCGCGTCGTGGGTGCGGCGGGGACCGTCGAGGGTGATCCCGAAGCCGTCCTGCAGCTTCGTGACCGGCGAGTCGGCGAGGGAGGTGATGAGGCTGCCATTGGAGCACGTGTGGATTTCGACGGGAATGCCGAGGCGCCGCTCCATGTCGCGCAGGTCGACGACGACGCGGGCGCACGCCGCCGCGGCGACGAGTGCCTCGCCGCCGAACAGCGTGACGTTGATCGACTTGGGCTGCAGCACCCTGGCCTGGCCCTCGATCAGGCGCGCGATTCGCGCCGCCACCTCGACGGTCATGGTCGGAGCGCGCCGCATGTAGCCGGCCTGGTAGCAGTAGCTGCAGGTGAGGTTGCAGCTGTGCGTCATGAACAGCGTCACCGCCAGATGGTGCCGGCCGAAGCGCCTGGCGAGGAACTCGTGCCTGGGCCGCGCCAGCTCGTCGGCGGTATCGTCGACCACGAAGCCCAGCCGCGCCAGCTCGGGCATCAGGCGCGCGAAGGCCAGGCCCTGTCTCCAGTCGTGCCGGCGCCCCGTCAGCCACCGCGCGAGGGCCTCTGGCACCAGCAGCGCGCCGGCGGAGCCGGTGTTGTAGACGACCGGACCGCGGGGATCGGTGCTCACCAGGACGTTGAGGAGTGAGGGCTTCAGCTTCATCGGTTCCTCGCGGCCGCGGCGACCAGGCTCAGCGGCGAGCCCCGGCGCCCGCGCGCCAGGCGTTCGATCCGCTCCGTCAGCAGCCGGCGGTTGTCGCCGCACCAGGGGCGGCCGTAGTCCCCGTGATGCTCGAAGGCCGAGTTGGGGCAGCCGCCACCGCACAACGGGAGCAGCGCGCACTCGCGACACTCCGGGAAGGACAGCGGGTCACGGACCCGGCACCGGTAGTACGCGGCGGTGAAGGCAAAACGACCGCCAGGCGTCACGAAGCCCACCTGGCGCTCGGGCCGGCCCACCGAGGCCATGCACTTGAAGAGCCCGCCCGAGGGCGTCACGCAGAGGGAGTTGCCGGCGGTGACACAGGGGAGGAGCTGCGGAGCCGGCGCGGCGACCGGGAGCTGCTCCGCCGCCGACGACTCCACCTCGCGCGCGATCTCCGAGTCGGGGTCCAGGGCCACCGGCTCGCGCTGGCACGCCCAATGGCTGAACCGCTCTCGGATGGCAACGTGCAACGTGACCCCTGGATGGCCGACCAGCCCCCGTCGCTCCAGCTCGTGCAGCAGCTCCGGCACGTGGCTGGGGTCGGCTACCTGCATGCGCGCGTGCACGTGGATGCGACGCGCCATCAGGCACCGGATGCCGGCGACGACTTTCTCGAACGTGGGCCGGCGGCGCGGTCCGATGCGCACGGTGTCGTGGATGCGCCGCGGGCCGTCGAAGGCCACCTGCACGAAGTCGAGGTAGGGCTTGAGGCGGCCGAGGCGCTCGGGCGTACACAGGGTGGCGTTGGTCGCCATGGAGCCCTGGAAGGACATCCGCTCCCGTTTGGCCCAGCGCGCCAGGGTGCCGAGCAGCTTCCGCCCCTTCTCCACCTCGAGCAGCGGCTCGCCGCCGAAGAGTACCACCCGCAGGCGGCGCGTCCCGTCTTCGACGCAGTTCGTCTTCACGGCAGCGACGAGACGCTCGAGCACGTCGTCGGACATCCGCTCCCGCGCGCCCGGAGCCTCCGCGACGCAGTAGGGGCAGCGGAGGTTGCAGCGATAGGTCAGCAGGGTGACCACCCGCAGCTGCGGGTCGTGGCTGGCCCTGAGCAGCAGGTAGCGGTAGCGCTGCAGCTCGTCGAGCTCGTCGGCGACCACGGCCTCGATGTCGACGACGCGCTGACGCTCCGCTTCGGCGAGCAGATCCGGTCGACCCGCTTCGAGCTGAGCGGCGGCGGCGGCCGGGAGGAACGCCCAGCGTCCGGAGAGGCAATTGAACACCAGGGTCCGGTCGCCCTGGGGCCGGTAGACGTTGAACCGCGACGTCTTCACCCGCGCCCCTCGACGGCGAAGACGGGCCGTGGCGTCGCCTGGTCCCCGGCCGCAGGCGGCTCCGCGTGTGCCACCCATGACGCCAGGGCCGCCCGCGCCTGAGCGCGGCACCCCTCGTCGCGCCAGCGCGGCGCGCCGCGCGCGTCCACCGGGCAACGGCCCACGCACAGCGGGACGAACGCGCAGGCGCGACATTCGCCGTCGTCGAACGGATCGGCGTTCGTCACGCGCAGGCGACGCAGGCCCAGGCGCGCCTCCCGGGTGACGCGGCCGACGCTCAGGGGGAGGACCGGGCAGAGCAGGACGTCCCCCGACGCGGCGACGTGGAAGGCGCACCCGCGCAGGTAGCTGCACAGATCGAGGTCACCACTCTGCTCGAGGGCCGGCGGCAGCACCGTGGCCCCACCGGCGCCGCCCTCGTGGCAGTCGGCGAAGGGGGAATCCGCGAGGAGTTCGCGCAGCATGGCGTCGTCGCCGTGGGTCTTCGCATGCGGGCGCTGCGGCCAGCCGTCGGGCCCCCATCGCGGACACCCCTCCCCCCGGCATGAGCCGAGGCGGAAGCGCAGGCGCCCGTAGGCGGTCTTGCCGAGTGCGCGGTACACGTCGCCGAGGATCCGGGCGGCCGTGCGCCGCGCCAACGGCCGCGAGCCGTGCTCGAGCGTGAGGACGATGGTCTTCCCGAGCCCGGCCAGGTAAGCGATGGCCCGCAGCGCCGCCGCGTCGGGATCGCCCGTCGGCGCAACGGGACGACGCGCGCGCGCGGAGCCGCGCGCACCGCCGAGCTCCAGCTCGAAGGTGTCGGCCGCCTGCACCAGGCGGCGCGCCGCGCGCGACCGCGTCGGCACGCCGCCGGTCGTGATCGTCACGGAGAGCGGGACGCGCGCTCCGGCGACCGCCTCGCGCGCACGCTCTACGAGATCCAGCGACTCCGCGCTGACCTCGAACGGCTCGCCGCCGACCAGCCGCAGCGTGGCCGCTGGGGACGCCGACTCCGATGCGGCCTGCTCGATGAGCCGGGCCACCCCGGCCCGCGCCGATACGTCGAGCCGGGCACGTTTCGCCGACCCGTCGTGCACCGCGACGTTGACCGTCACCAGGGGCGGCTGGAACTTGCGCTGGAGGAACCAGTGCTCGTGCGACAGCCGCTCCACCTCGGGGTCGGCGACCAGGAACCGCTGCTTCGCCAGGGCCTCGACGTCCGCCGGGGCGAGCCCCTTGATCCTCCCCTGCAGGAGCCGTCTCGCCTGTGCCCCGCGGACGACGGCGCGGGTCCAGGTGTTCACAACAGCCGCATCCTTGCCAGCGTCGAGCGGCACGTTGAAGGGCGACTGCAGGAGACCCACCCTTGCTCCTCCCATGAACTTCCTAGTATATACGTCGCGCGAGCCCGACGGCAAGGCCAGACCGTCGGTCAGCGAGCGCTTCATCTCCTGCGCCTTGCCGATACCGCGCGCAGCCCGTAGCCCGAGTTGTCGAAAGGCCGGCCGTCCGACCGTGCCGCGGCCCGCGCCAGGTAGTCGGCCAGGGTCCGCAGGCGCACCCTGACTCCGAAGTCGTCGGGTCGCAGCTGCATCGGCGACCCCGGGTCGAGCGTGAGCGGCGTCCTGAACGACATCTGCGGCCTGAACTCCGCTTCGAGCTGGGCCTTCAGCAGCAGCGAGCGCGCTCGGCTGCCGGGCGCCGGTCCGGGCAGCCCGTCGGCGAAGTACAGCACGAGCCCCAAGCCCGCCTCCTTGATCGTCCGCAGGCAGGCCTTGAGCCGGCTCGCGCCGAAGCTCTTGCCGTTGAGCGCGCGCTGCTCGTCGTCGCCGCACAGCGGGGTGATCGCGATCCTGGTGTCGGCGGGCACGAAGGTGCGCGCCAGCTCGCGCACGAACCCGGCAGAGGGCAGGCCGTTGGCCTCCAGGTACACGCCGAGGCGCGCCCGCGAGGCGCGCACCTCGTCGAACAGCTCGCGCCAGTAGTCCGGGCTGCCGCTGCTCACGTCGTGCGTGAGACACACCCAGCCCATCCCCTGCGCCGCGAGCCTGGCGAGATCGGCCGCCACGAGCGCCGGGGAGCGCCGCAGGGGTCGCCGGTGACCGAAGACCTCGACGTGGGCCGAGGCCGCGCCGCCGCAGTACGGGCAATTGCGGGTGCAGCCCACGCCGTTGCGGTAGTAGACGCCGCGGGGCCCGCCGTCGGTGCGCAGGCCGTGGATGCCGGCCATCGCATACTCGCGTGCGTGCAGCAGCGCGGTGTGGTCGGTCTCGTCGTAGTCGTCGAGCGCCAGCGGCGCCGCGGCCGTGAGCACCGAGCGGCGGGCCGGCGCGGCGCGGCGGCGCAGGCCCTGGAGGAGCTGGAGGAGCGGCTCCTCCCCGTAGCCCGAGACGACGTGATCGACCGCCGGGTGGTCGCGCAGGATCTCGTCGGCGTAGCGAGACGCGGTGATGCCGCCGAGCACGACGACCGCGTCGGGGTGGCGCTCCTTGATCAGGCGAGCGAGGGAGAGCGCGCCGTGGGCGTGCTCGTGCCAGTGCAGGTCGAGGGCGTAGACCTGCGCCCGGTGCGTGGCCAGGAACTGCGCCGTGTCGAAGTGCGGGTCGAGGGCGAGCTCGACAGCCTCGTTGACCGCGCTCACGGCGAAGCCGTGCCGCCGGGCATGGTTCAACATCGGAAAGACGCCTGCCGGCATGAAGAGAAAGCTGGGCTTCCCGCGCGTCGCGGACGGGTGGAGGTACAGGAGGTCCATGGTCGAACCGCTCCGGCCGGCGACGGGCCGCCTCAGGCTCGCTTGGGCTTGCCCTCTTCGCGCCCCTTGTGCCCGCCGTCGTCCTTCTAGTCCTCCTCGTCCTCCTCGTCCACCTCGTCCACCTCCGCGCCCGCCACCACCTCGGCGCGGGCCAGGCGGCGCTCGCGCCGCGCGGTCAGGCCCCAGGCGACGAGGATGCTCAGGTTGTAGAGGATCAGCAGCGGCAGCGACACCAGGATCTGCGACATGACGTCCGGGCCGGGCGTGATGAGCCCCCCGATGATGAAGGACAGGATGATGGCGTAGCGGTTGAACCGCCACAACGTCCGGTGCGTCACCACCCCGATTCCCGCGAGGAAGCAGATCAGCATCGGCAGCTCGAAGACCAGGCCGACGCCCAGGAGCAGCTTCACGCTGAAGCCGAAGACGTGGTCGAGCGTGAGCGTCGGCTCGATGGTGACCGCCGGCCCCAGCGTGATGTTCACCTTCATCCCGAACAGGCTGTTGATCTGCGAGAGGTTCCCGGCCGCCATGCCCAGGAGCATCGGGTACGCAATCGGCAGCAGGACGAAGTACGTGAACGCCGCACCGCCGACGAACATCAGCACCGAGCCGCCGACGAACGGCCACGCGTAGCGCTTCTCGTGCGCATAGAGCGCGGGCGCCACGAACTTCCACAGCTCGTAGAAGGCCACCGGCGAGGCGACGAACACGGCGGCCAGCATGGACAGCTTGAGCGGCACCCACAGCGGCTCCGTGGGGCTGATGGCGATCAGCTTCACGGGCAGCTTGGCCGCCTGCATGGCCACGACGAGCGGCTTGACCAGCAGCGCGAACAGCGGCCGCCAGAAGCCCCAGCACACGAAGATCGCGACGATGTAGGCCAGGAAGGTGCGCCACAACCGGACGCGCAGCTCCCGGAGGTGCTCCGAGAAGGGGAGCCGGAGCTCAGTCTTGCTCACGGCTCGGTCACCGCCTTGGGCGGCGCGGCCGCCGCCGGGGGCGCCGGGGCCTCGGCGGTCACGGCCGGCGCCTCCTTGGCGGGCTCGGCCGCGACCACCGGCGTCTCCTCGGCGGGCTCGGCCGCGACCACCGGCGCCTCCGCCGCCGTCACCGCGCGCTGCACCTGCTCCGGCTGCACCGGGGGCGTGGCGAGCTCTCTGGCCCGCTGGGCCGCCTTCAGCTCCGCGGGCGATGGCATGCCCGAGGCCGCCGCCTGCACCTCGCGCACCGCGTCCCCGAGGTCGTTGTCCACGGAGACCTGGGCCTGCAGGTCCGTGCTGGCACGGCGAAACTCGCGCAGCGCCTTGCCTATGCCCTTGGCCAGGTCAGGCAGCTTCTTGGGCCCGAAGACGAGGAGCACGAGGACCAGGATCAGTATCAGCTCTCCCGCGCCCAGGCCGAACATTGGCCATCATCCTCTTTCCGTGGGGTCTCGGACACCCCCCAGACGATCTGCGGAGCCCAATCCCCTAACGATACGCCATTTCCGGACGCCAGGACAGCCCGGAGTGCATGCTCGGGCGGTCGCGCGGAACGCGCGGGATCACGTCGGCCGGCCCGGGGGGTTCTCGTCCCGGTCGCGTGGCCGGGCGGCCGCGAGCAGGAACTCACGGACCGGCGCCGGTACCTCATCCGTCTGCGTCGCCTCGCCGCAGCGCGGGCACTTGCCCGGCGCGACGCCCAGGTCGTCGAGCGTGCCCACGGCATCGGTGCGGACCAGCAGCTCCTCCTGCCACGAGCAGCGCTTGCAGGAGATCACCACGCAGAACGACTCGACGCGGCCACCGCCGAGCAACTCGGGCGTGCGCACCGCCTGGTCGAGGAAGGCCAGCGAGCAGCGCGTGAAGGCGATGGACTCCACCCGGTCGAGCCGGCGCAGGAACGCCGCCCAGCCCGCGATGCCCTCGGGGTGGAGGAAGCGTGCCTCGGCCAGGTCGAAGTCGACGTGTCCGTGGAGGACGTCGAGGAGGGTGTCGAAGCGAAGGTCGGGGAGGATGTCGTCGTGCAGCACCACGCGGCACCCGGTCGGGAGGCGATGCACCTCCCAGGCCAGGGCGCTCGCCAGCTCGCCGAACGCGGCCGGGTCGGGGTCCTCGAACTTGATGCCGAGCGAGAACCCGTCCGTCACGGTCTCCTCGCCGCTCCAGGCCACGGTACCATCCATGTGCATGCGCCGGCCTTCGAGCGTGAAGGTCAGCAGCACGCGGTCACGGGGCCGGAACGAGTGCTCGCGGTCCAGGATCAGCCGGGCGCCGGTCTCACTCACGTCGATGGCGCGGCCGGCGAACTCGCCGCGGGAGCCCCGGCCCAGCGCGCTCCGCCGCGCCAGCCGGAAGAAGCTCCGGCGGCCGGAGACGGGGTCGGAGTGCTTGTCCGCGGGGCGGATCGTGACCGGCAGGCTCGTGGTCCGGCGGCGCGCCACGTGCTGGGGCAGGTTGAGCAGCCGCGCCAGGTGCTGCGTGAACTGCTCGGGCGAGGTCGGGCCGGCCAGCACCGCGTCACACCCCGCGGCGGTCAGCGCCTGCGCCTGCTCGCCTCCGGCGAGGTCGCGTGGCAGGACCACGAGCAGCCGCACCGTGCTCCAGCCCGGCTCGCGGCGCAGCCGCCGGCACAGCGCCAGCGGGTCGGCACCGGGCCGCTGGCCGTCGATGGCGACGACCACCGGCGGAACACCGTCGGCCGCCGCGATGGCATCGACGGCGTCGGCTGCCTCCTGACACAGGAGCCCCGTTCGGCGAAACGCGGGGGCGGTCACGATGGCCGCGAAGGACCCCGGTGGAATCACAACGATGCGCCTCACCGGCCCATCATACACCAAAGCCCCACGGCGCTGGCGGGTACCATGCGACGCGGAGCGGGGATCGGGCCGGCGGAGCGCTTCTCTCGCCCGCGACCGGAGCGGGCCGCCAGCGGCGGGGAGCCCCCCGAACAAGAATTCAGCGGTATGCTCACGGGGGGTGCGGTATTCTCACGACTGGCCGGCCTGCGCGCGGACCGCGAGGGCGCCTTCGACGTGAACGAGGTGGCGGGATGATCGGCATCGTGACCACGTCTTCGGAGCTGCGTGACGCCCTGAGTGGCCCACCCTTCACGAGGCTGAACCTGGAGTGCCGCCTCGCCACCGATGGCGCCGCGGCCCTGGCCGAGCTCGAACGCTTCCAGGCCGCGCTCGTGGTCATGTCCCTGAAGCTGCCGGACATGACCGGGCTCGAGCTGTGTCGGCGGGTGCGCGAACGTCGGGAGTGGCGGCATGTGCGCGTGATGCTGGCGACGCAGCGCGAAGAGTACACGCCCGAGGTGGGGCGCGCGGCGGCCGACGCCGGCTGTGACGACGTGCTGGAGATGACGCTCTCCCGGCAGGCCATCTACGATCAGATGGCCCGCCTGCTGCGCCTCCCCCGGCGGCTGGCGCGCCGTGTCACCGTCGACCTCGTGACCGAGGTGGAGGATCTCGACAACACCAAGGAGCCCGTCGGCGGTCGGCGCCTCTTCTTGCGGGCGGGGTTGTTCAGCGCGGTCGGACGGGCCCCCAAGGGCGCGACGGCCACCGGGCGGGTCGTCGACCTCAGCGAGCGCGGGGCCAAGGTCCTCGTCCAGCGGCGACCCAAGCTGGCGATCGGCGACCGGATCCGGTTGAGCCTGTCGAGCCCGGTCGACGGCGACGACCTGCGCATCGACGCACGGGTCGCGTGGGTCGGCGGCCGCCAGGAGGCGGGCGGCTACTCCCTGGGCCTCCAGTTCGAGCAGCTCGGCCGGAAGGAGCGCTCCGTCATCTGGCGTCTGATCCAGTGGGACATCGTCGAGGAGCCCGAGGGGCTGCGGGTCATCGTCCACGGCGAGATCGTGGAGGAGACCGAGTTCGAGCAGCTCTCGGCCCGGCTCCACGGCAAGGTGCGCTTCGATCTGGGGGGCGTGCGCTACCTCAACTCCCGCGGGATCCTCACCTGGACCCGGTTCCTCATGGATCTGCGGGACGTGACCGACTACTCGTTCATCCACTGCTCCACGGCCTTCGTGCTCCAGGCGTCCTTCACCCCGGCGCTGGTCGGCGCGGGCCGCGTCGCCTCGTTCTGGCTGCCGGTGGTCTGCCCGCGGTGCAACCAGGAGGACCAGACCCTGGCCGAGGTCGCCAACTTCCGGACGCTGAAGGATCTCCTCGCCGGCCTGCCGCCCTGTCGTTGCGGTGGCCGGATGGAGCTCGACGAGGTGCCCGATCGCATGCTCGCGTTCCTGGAGGAGCACACCGCCAACCGGCCCCGCCCGTGGTAGGTCGCTACGGGGTCAGACAACAGCGGAAGCCGAGGAACTGCTGGCCGTCGGCCGGGTCTGCCTCCCAGGCGCCCGCACAGCTGAGGTCGCTCTCGTCATCGGCGACGTTGAACGACCCGCCTCGCGCGCGGCAGGCGTTCGTGGTGCACGTCGAGGTCCACTCCCACACGTTGCCGCTCATGTCGAACAGCCCCGGGTAGCCACCCGCGCACGTGACCATGCTCCCAGCTGGTACGACCGTGCCTTGTTCCCCGGTGCCGTAGACGTTGCAGGCGCCGGGGTCGTAGTCGTCCCCATATGGGTACGCAGACCCCGAGGGACCGGCGCACGCCGGGAGCCACTCCTCCTCGGCGCACAGCCGCTTGCCTGCCAGCTCGCAGGCGGTCTTGGCGCCCTCCCACGTCACATTCACCCACGGGCCGGCCCCGTACCGCGAGGCCGCCGCGCCTCCGTCCCCCTGGGACGCTTCGAATCGGTCCACGCAGACACACGACGCAGCGACTGAAACTGGGGCCATGTCCTGCGGGCAGGAGCTCGAGCACGATTCCGGGAACCCCTCGCACGGCTCCTCGGTCCCGACAACATGGCAGTACGCGTCTGCACGGCACTCGAACCCCTCGGGACAGATGCCATCGTCGCACGAGAACGCGCACAAGGGCCCCCGGTCCGAAACGCAGGATATGCCCCCTATCGCGGGCACGACCACCAACACCACCAGGGGCCAGCCGCGTGCCCGGCGCATGGCTCAGTACTCCGGGCCCGGCCCCAGGGCCGCGCCCCCCGGCAACACTGCAGGCAAGAGGTGCAGCTGCGCGCGGCTCGGGACCCTCTTCTCGATCCGAGCACGCGAGGTCACCCACAGGTAGATGCTCACGGCCGCCGCCAGCACCCAGGTGAGGTGCGTCGCGAAGATCGCGTAGTTTGTCCTGTCCAGGTCCCTTCGTCCTGCGCTGAACGCTTGCGCAACGGCGCTATAGCGCACCGGCTGCCCGCTCGAATAGCGCTGATCGTAGAGTGCGTCGACGTCGGCGGCGCGGGAGAGCGCGTAGCCCGTGCAGGAGGCGGCCGCGACGAGTGCCGCCGCCGCCACGCCAGTCGTGATCCAGGCCGCGAGACGACGGCGGCTCATGGCCCGGGGGGCGGGTCGTTTGGCGACGCGCTCGTCCGCCGGCTGAGATGCCGACGCCACACCGGCTCGCGCCAGCTCTGCCTCCGCGAAGCGATGCTGCCCGGTCAGGCGCCGGCCCTCGGCGGAGAGCGCGTCCGCAGACGCCGGCCTCTCCGCTGCGGCCTGACCACTGGCCGGTGCGGGGGCCAGGAGCCCCACCATCCCGAGTGCGGCAGACAGCACTCGTCGCACCATGACCGCTCTCATGCTGCTGGGTCCTCCCGGCCGCGCGGGCCACGTGCTCTCGTCGAGCGCGCGGAGGCAGCCTACCACGGGGGTGCTCCTGGCGCCATCCATGTGCAGCGCCACGCACGACCGCCCACGACCGCTTGGCAAGCGCAATCCGGGGGTGGTAGCGTGACGCCGTCCGGGCCTCGGGTGCCCGGTGCGAGGCGCACGTGAGTGACCTGGCGGTCGCCGTCCCGGCCCTGAAGCCGTGGCTCGACGAGATGGCGGAGGTCGCGGCCTACCTGTGGGAGAAAGGCTGGGCCGAGCGCAACGCCGGCAACGTCTCGGTGGACGTCACGCCGGTCGTGGCCGGGGCCGCGCTCCCGGCGGGTCTGCACGAGCGGCTCGCGGCGTCCCGTCCGGAGCTGGGCGGGCACTACCTGCTCGTGTCGGGCACCGGCCGCCGCTTCCGCGACCTGGCCCGGGGCGTGCCCGCCAGCGTGTGCCTCATCCGCATCGACGACGACGGCGCCGGTTACCAGGTGGTCGGCGGGGACGACGGCGCCCAGGTGGCCCGGCCGACCTTCGAGCTGCCCGCGCACCTGGCGGTCCACCAGTCGCTGGTGCGCCGCGGCGCGTCCGAGCGGGTGGTGCTCCACACCCACCCGACGGAGCTCATCGCGCTCACGTTGCTCTCCGGCTACCAGGACGAGGCGGCCGTGAACCGGGCGCTCTTCAGCGTCCACCCCGAGGTCAAGGTGACGGTCCCGCGCGGCGTGGGGCTGGCCCCCTACGTGCTGCCCGGCTCGGAGGCACTGGCCCGCGCGACCGTGGCGGCCTTCGAGCGCGACCACCCGGTGGTCCTGTGGGCGAAGCACGGGTGCCTGGCGGTCGGGACCGGGGTCGTCGCCGCCTTCGATCCCATCGACACGCTCAACAAGGCGGCGCAGCTGGTGCTGCTGTGCCGCGGCGCCGGGCAGCAGCCCGACGGGCTCAGCGCGGCCGACCTGGCCGAGCTGGTGCGGGTCTTCAAGCTGCGCGAGTGAGCAGGGCCTCGTGGGGGCAGCTTCCCACCTCGCCCGCTCTGCGTCGAGTAGCCCGGGCGCGCAATGGGCGCCGCGTGCGGGCGAGGAGGATCAAGGCCAGCAGGGCGAAGCCCGGGCCCGCGGTGCCGCCGGTGGCGCGGCAGCCGCAGCCGGAGGCCGGGTTGACGGCGCCGGGTCCGTCGCCCGTCGGAGCCCCGTCGTGCCGGGCGGCGTCGGCGTCGAGAGGCGGTCCAGCGTCGGACGGCGGCAGCGCATCGACGCCGCCGTCGGTCGGGGGCGTGCACGACGCGGGCGTCAGGTCGAAGCTGTCGATGACCTGGAAGGGCGGCGTCCCGCCCGGCCAGGGAGCGGTGGCGTCGTAGACGTCGATGTGGGCGGCGGTGCCGTCGATCGTGACGATGCCGAAGGAGACGGTCCGCTGGGCCACGGCCACGCCCGCCGCGGTCGGGTCGGGCTCGTACTCGTCCGCGCCGCCGCCGCCGATGACGAAGTAGTCGGTGCAGTCCTCGCGGCCCCGCTGGTAGTAGTGGTCGTGGCCGGCGAACAGGGCGAGGACGCCGTGCTTCACCATGAGGGGCACGACCTTCGCCTTCACGTCGGGGCCGCCGCCGTGGGCGCTCGTGTCGTTGCTGTAGCTGTACGCGCCCTGGTGGCTCACGACGAACAGCAGCTTCCCGGCGGCGCGGGCCGCCCCGAGGTCGGCGTCGAGCCAGGCGGCCTGCTCGTCGGTGAGGCCCGGGTTGCGCGGCGTCACGTCGATGATCGTCTGCGACCCCTCGAACGAGTCGAGGAAGGCGATGTGCACCTGCCCCCAGTCGATCGAGTAGTAGTACGGGTGGGTCGAGCCGGCCATGGCGGCCGGGTTGAGCAGGCCGTCGTAGAACGAGGTGCTGATGCTCTCGTGGTTGCCGAGGACCGGGAAGATGGGGTGGCCGCGCAGGATCTGGCGCTCCACCTCGAAGAACTCGGTCCAGCCCCGGTCGTCCCCCGACGCGAGCGGCAGGTTGAGCGCGAAGTCGCCGGTGTGGGCGATGAAGGCCACGGCGGTGAGGCCGGCCAGGGCGCCGGCGAGCGTCTCGTGCAGGGGACGGGTGTCGGTCTGCACCACGCCGACGCCGTTGCGGTTGTCGCCGTAGACGAGGAACTGGAAGACCCCCGTGCTCCCCGTGGGGGCCGTGGTGAAGCTCCCGGTGGCGGGGGTGGGGGTGGCGTCGTAGGGCATGTCGAGCGTGAAGCTGTACCTGGTGCCGGGCGCGAGCCCCGTCAGGTGGGTCTTGTGGAACTGGTCGCAGCTCGGGTCCTGGAAGGTGGACCCCGACCCCGCCGCCGGGGAGAGGGTCAGGGTCGGCACGTTGGTGTTCTTGTAGCTGTCGGGACCCGAGCTCACCGACCAGTCGTACGAGCAGGTCGAGCCCGTTCCCTGGTGGTGGATGGTGTACCAGGCCACCCAGGCCTCGGTCGCCGTCACCCCGGTGATGACCGGCCCCTTGTTCACGAAGGGGGAGCAGTCGGTGAACGGGATGCAGGCGGCGCTGGCAGCGCGGGCGGCGACGAGGATGCAGACCGCGACGACGAGGCGCATGGCCACAGGATAGCACGTCCCCGCGGGTGGCCTGCGGGCCGCGTGGCCGGAGCCGGGCGACGCTGCCGCCGGGGCAGGGGGGCCGCCCGGGGTGGCCGCCCGGGGTGGATTGACCGCCGGCCGCACTCCTCCGACAATCAGGGCAGGTCGCGCGGAGGGAGTCGATCCATGAAGAGGGTGTCGTCTGCGTTGGCGTCGCTGGCGGTCGCCGCGGCGCTCGTCGCCTGCTCGGACGGGGGGCCAACCTCGTCGACCGTCCACGCCTTCCGCGTGACCTCGGCGGACCAGCTCCTCACGGGGCGGACCGCGCGCGGGCAGGTGGGCGACTACAAGATCCACAACGACAAGGTGGCCTTCATCATCCAGGACGTCGGCCTGGCCTCCGGCTACCAGCGCTACGGCGGCATGCCCATCGACGCCGACGTGACGCGGCCGCCGGGCGAGGCGGGGGGCACCCAGCTCGGGATGCTGTTCTTCGGCTACAACCAGCGCCTCTTCGAGCCCCAGGTCGCCGAGGTCGTGGCCGACGGCTCCGACGGGAAGCGCGCGATCATCCGGGTGACCGGCCAGGACGCCCTCTTCGAGTGGCTGGCGTCGTTCATGAGCGGCTCGTTCCCCATGGACCCGATCGACTGCGAGCTGGTCTACGAGTACTCGCTCGGTCCGGACGACGAGGCGCTGCGGATCGACGTGACCATCCGCAACCGGGGCACTGGCAGGGTCGTCATCAACCAGATGGAGGCCGCGTTCATCATGGGCGACGGCCTCAGGCCCTACTTCGAGGGGCCGGGGTTCGACGAGAGCCGCCACACCTCCTCGTACCCGTACTGGATGGGGATGGGCGAGGTGGTCTCATACGGGCTCTTCTCCGACGAGGGGCAGCTCTCGATGATCACCAACATCTCGAACGTCGCGCTCGGCACCTACCGGAAGGCCGAGATCCCGGCGGGCCAGGAGACCACGGTCACGCGGTATCTCGCGGTCGCCGCCGGGGGGCTCGACCAGGTCCAGCGCATCTTCCGGGCCCTCGCCGACTCGACCGCCGACGCCCCGGCGCCGGTCGGCACGCTGCGCGGCACCGTGACCGCGGCGAACCCCGAGGCCTTCGTGCGCGGGGTGCGGCTCCACGTGCTGGCGGAGGGGACCAGGCACCGGTCGGTGATCCGCGTCGCGTCCGACGGCACGTTCGTCGCCGCAGTGCCGCCGGGCAGCTACCAGCTCCTCGGCAAGGCCGACGGCTTCGCGCCCTCCGACCTCGTCCCGGTCGCGATCGTCGACGGCCAGGAGACCACGGCCGCGGTGACCCTCCCGACCTCGACCGCCTTCCACTACACGGTCGTCGCCGAGGACGGCAGCCCGCTCCCGGCGCGCCTCTCGTTCTTCTACCAGGGCGGCGATCCGCCGAACGTCCTCGACGCCATGTACGGCGAGGAGACGCACCAGCAGGGCGGCGCGCTGGTGATCTACTCGGCCAGCGGCAGCGGCGACGGGCTCTTGCCCGCGGGCACCTACCAGGCGATCGCCACCCGCGGGATCGAGTACGAGATGGACCGCCAGACGATCGACGCCGGCGGCACCGCGCTCGACCTCTCCTTCACGCTGGCGCACCCCGTCGACTCGAGCGGCACGCTGGCCGGCGACTTCCACCTGCACGGCCAGCCCAGCCCCGACACGAACATCCAGCCGAAGCACCGGGTCCGCACCGGCCTCAGCGAGGGCCTGGGCCTCCTCCCCATGACGGACCACGACACCATCTTCGACTACACCGCGGCGGTAGGGTCCATCGCCGGCGCGAGCGACCACATCCACGCCGTGGTCGCGAGCGAGATCACGACCTACATCTACGGGCACTTCAACGCGTGGCCGCTCACCGAGAAACCCGGCGCGCTCAACCACGGCGGCATCGAGTGGTTCAACACCACGGCGCCGGACCTGTTCGCCCGCATCCGCGCCTCGGAGCCGGGCCCGGTCGTGATCCAGGTGAACCACCCGCGCTCGATGTCCATCGGCGGCTACTTCTCCGCGGTCGGTCTCGACCGCGCCAGCGGCACCATCGACGACTTCGCCAACTGGTCGGACGATTTCGACGCGATCGAGGTGTTCAACGGGAGCTGCAGCAACGGCGACAGCGAGGCCAAGCTCGACTGGTTCGACGCGCTGAGCCGCGGCTACCGGTTCTCGGTCTCCGGCGGCAGCGACTCGCACTCCGAGCCCGCCGGCGTGCCGCGGGTCTACGTGCCGACCACTAGCTCCCCGCGGGACTTCGACCCGACCGAGCTCGCGGCCGCGTTCAAGCAGCAGCGCGTCTACGTGTCGTGCGGCCCGGTCGTGGGCTTCACCATCGACGGCCAGGGCCTGGGCGAGACCGTGACCGCGACCGGCGACGTGAGCATCCAGCTCCGGATCGAGGCGCCGTCCTGGATGGAGTTCGCCGCGGCGCGCCTCGTCCGCAACGGCGCCGTGGCCTGGGCGCAGCCCGTGGCCCAGTGGACGGGCGGCGCCGGCGCGGTGCGGCTCGACGAGACCATCGTCATGACCGTGGCGGAGGACTCCTGGCTGGTCTTCGAGGTCGTCGGCGCGGGGAACCTCTGGCCGGTCGACGGCGCGGCGCCGTACGCGCTCACCAACCCGATCTACGTGGACGTCGACGGCAACGGCCAGTTCGACGCGCCGCTCGCGAAGTACCGGGCGCGGGGGACGTAGGCCGGGCGCCGGCAGCGACCCGGCCGCCGCCCGCGCGCAGTCGGGCGACCTAGCGCTTGCACGAGGTGGGCAGCACGTTCTCCTTGAACTGCCCCTCGACGTTGCCCGGCGGATCGTAGCTGCACACCCAGATCCGGTTGCCCTTGCACGTGGCCGTGCCGCAGCCGAGCCGCTTGGTCGCGACCCACACGACCTGCGTGAAGTGGCCGGTGCTCATCGAGAAGCCCGGGCGCTTGAAGTCGTACTTGGCGACCTCGCCGTACCACGAGCCAACGACCTGACGGGTCGAGAACGCGCCGTCGGTGCCGGCCCACAGGTTCTCGCCGTACTTGGAGCCGCTGTGCTGGAAGCTGCAGTCGCGGGCGAGGCGGTCGGCCCAGGCCTGGGCCACCCGGGCGACGTCGTTCGACCAGATGAGGGCCGGCGCGCAGTGCCGGGCGCGGTGCGCGCTGTGCGCCGCGAGCAGGTCCGCCTGATCCGCGGCGGTCGCGGCGTACGGCGCGGGTCCGGCCGAGGCCAGCGGTCCGCCCACGAGGGCGAAGGCGAGCAGGAGCGCGGCGCGAGCGAACATGGGCGGCGTCACTCCTCGGGCGTCGGTCGCTTCACGAAGCCCACGTCGGTCGAGTCGTAGCCGAGATCCTCGACGAGGTGGCGGAAGGTGGCGTAGAGCACCTCGCTGTCGGCGAGCGCGAGCTGGTGCGCGGTCAGCACCGCGCGATACGCCTCGCGCACCAGCCGCACCTCGAGCACCTTCACCCACTGCTGCTTCTTGGCCTCGCGCAGCTGGAAGAAGAGGGCGTTCACCCGGGCCCGCAGCGCCTCCTCGAGCCGCTGGGGGATGCCGTCGGGGAGCTTCGGGATGTCGAGGTCGGCGATGAAGTCGTCGGAGTAGTTCGACAACGTCGCCGTCGGCGACCGGCGCTCCCGCGGCTCGGATCGGTCGTGCTTCCTGGTCATGATCCCTCCGTCCGGGTGCTCGCGATTCCTGCCGGGCGCGGCCCGTCCCTGCGAGCCCGCGCTGCGGAGAAGATACCGGAGAGGCGGCCGTGGGGGCAACGTCCGGCCGACCACCGGGCAGCACCGGGGGGAGGAGGTGCTTGCCGAGCCCCCGGAGCCGGTGTAGACGATCACTGGAGTCGACTCGGTGGCCCGGAGCATCGGACCACGGCAGCACGTGCCGTCCACGGGACGTGGTCCGCTGGCCGGCGCAACCCGGCATGTCACCAACGACCGACTACCGCAGGGCGGAGCGAGCGGGGAGGGCACCGCGCCTGGTCCGTGCGGGCTGGCTGGCCGTGCTCGCGCTCGCCCTCGGGCTCGGCCCCGGCGCGGCGGCGGCCGAGCCGAAGTGGCACGTGGTGGCCCGCGAGGACGGCATCACGGTCACCAAGCGCGACCTGCCGGGGCGCAACTTCCCCATCTTCCGCGGCGTGGGCGAGGTCGAGGCGAGCATCTGGGAGGCGATGGCGATCGTCCACGACGTGCCCCGCTACGTCGACTGGCAGGCCAACTGCACGGTCGCGCGCGTGCTGAAGAAGGTCAGCGAGACGGAGCAGTTCGTCTACACGCGGACCTGGGCCCCGTGGCCGGTCGCCGACCGCGACGCGGTCTACCACGCCACGGTCCACGTCGAGTTCAAGCCGCGGTTCGTGGTGGAGGTGCGCTTCGAGTCGACGACGCTCGACTCGGTGCCGCCCGTCAAGGGCCTGGTGCGCATGCAGAACACGCGCGGCTTCTTCCGGCTGACGGAGCTGGGGCCGCGCCGGACCTGGGTGGACTACCACGTCGACGCGGATCCCGGCGGGATGCTGCCGACCTGGCTGGCCAAGATGGCGGTCAAGCGCGTGCCGCTGGAGGCCATCAAGGGCATGCGCAAGCGGGCGGTAGTCACGCGCGGCAAGTACGACGAGCACATCAGGCGCTGGAAGGCGATCGCGGAGTCGATGCAGAAGTGAGCTACTCGATCGTCGAGTTCGTGACCTGCGGGTCGCCGCTCGCGAGCACGAAGATGCCCGGGTAGCCGGCGGTCTCGAACCCGTCGCTCGGGTTCTGGCTCAGGAACGAGTCGCGGATGGTCAGCGTGCCGGTGCGGTCGTTCGAGACGAAGAAGATGGCGCCGCCCCCCTCCCTGGCGTGGTTGTTGGTGATCCTCGTCCCGCAGATGGTGAGCGTGTAGGTGTTGCCGTCGTTGTAGATGGCGCCGCCGTCCTCGCCGGCCCGGACCAGGGTCCCCGAGCAGCCGAGCGCGAGGGGCACCAGCGCGCAGCAGGCCAGCGCCACCGCCCCGAAGCCTGGCACGAGCCGCGCGCGGTCACGGCAGCCGACGAAACACATGCTGACCTCCGGACGGTACCTGCCACGTTGATGTTACCTCGCTCCGACGGTGGGTGCTAGCACCCACTCGAGCGGAAGGCGTCGCGCGCGGCGAGAAAATAGCGCTTGCAATGGCCGTTTCGAACTTGGTAAGAGGTGCGGACGGGGTAGGGAGCCTCAAGGTGGTGGGGAGAGATTCCTCGATCGTCGTCAGAGGCAGAGGCGTGGCGGATCACGGCACGGTCGGCAGCGTTGAGCGGTCAGGCGACGGTGGGGCCGATCGGTGCCAACCACATGCACCGGCCCAAGAGGGCCGGAGGAGTCCTGGCCGGTGAACATCCAGACCATCGAGAACATCGTCAACAAGCATCAGCAGCAGCAAGGCTCGCTCATCGCCATCCTGTCGGAGATCCAGGCCACCTACAGCTACCTGCCGACGGACGCGCTCCAGGCCGTGTCGAAGATGACGGGCAAGTCGCTCATCGACATCTACGGCGTGGCCACGTTCTACAAGTACTTCAGCCTGCAGCCACGCGGCAAGCACCTCTGCTCGGTCTGCGTCGGCACCGCCTGCCACGTCCGGGGCGGGGAGGTCATCGCCGAGGAGTTCGAGGGGCAGCTCGGCGTGGCGGCCGGCCAGACGACCCCGGACCGGGAGTTCACGCTCGGCAAGGTGGCCTGCCTCGGGGCCTGTGCGCTCGGGCCGGTGGCGGTGGTGGACGGGCACTACTTCTCCAGCGTCAAGAAGACCGACGTGAAGAAGATCCTGGAGCGGGCCCGTGACGGGCTCGACAAGGTCGAGGTGAAGACCGATCAGCGGATCTTCCCCATCGACGTGAGCTGCCCGCGCTGCAACCACAGCCTGATGGACGCGTCCCACCTCGTGGATGGCCACCCCTCCATCAAGGTGACGACGTCCTTCGAGCGAACGCACGGCTGGGTGCGGCTCTCGTGCCTGTGGGGGAGCTACACGGTCGAGTCCCAGCCGGAGATCCCGCTCGACACGGTGGTGCACTTCTTCTGCCCCCACTGCCACGCCGAGCTGGTGACGGCCACGAGCTGCGCCGACTGCGGTGCGGGCATGGTGCCGATGATCGTCCGGCAGGGGGGCGTGATCCAGATCTGCTCCCGCCGTGGCTGCAAGGGGCACATGCTGGACCTGGTGTAACGGCGACATGAACCGCGGCCCGGCGTGCCCGGGCCGCTGTAGCCACTCAGGAGAACCTCGATGGCGAGACTGAACTCCATCCCCGAGCTGAAGCACCTCCGCGAGATCATCCAGGAGGACATGGCCGACTCGAGGCCGCGGATCGTCGTGTGCGCCGGCACCGCCTGTCAGGCCAGCGCGTCGAGCGACATCATTCGAGTCGCCAAGCGCTACCTCCTCGAGAAGCAGCTGCTCGACAAGATCAAGCTGCGCATCACGGGCTGCCACGGGTTCTGCGAGGCGGGCCCGTTCATCCTGACCGAGCCGATGAAGGCCTTCTACCACCGGGTCGGCCTGGCGGACGTCCCGCGCATCATCGAGACCACGCTCGAGGGCAAGCTCGTCGAGGAGCTGCTCTACGCGGACGCCGTGACCGGGGAGAGGTACCGCTGCCAGGACGACATCCCGTTCTTCAAGTTCCAGCAGCGCACCATCTTTGGTCGGAACCAGAAGGTGGATCCGATGCGGATCTACGACTACCTCGCGACGGGCGGGTACAAGGCGCTGGAGAAGACCCTCCTGGCCATGACGCCCCGGGAGGTGATCGAGGAGGTCAAGGCCTCCGGGCTGCGCGGCCGCGGCGGCGCCGGCTTCCCCACCGGGCGGAAGTGGGAGCTGCTCGCCGGCCAGCCGGGTGACCGGGGCAAGTACCTCGTGTGCAACGCGGACGAGGGCGACCCGGGCGCGTACATGGACCGGAGCCTCCTCGAGGGCAGCCCGCACAGCATCATCGAGGGGATGCTCATCGGGGCCTACGCCACCGGCGCCACGCACGGCGTGGTCTACGTCCGCAACGAGTACCCGCTGGCCATCAAGCACCTGATCATCGCGCTGCGGCAGGCGCGGGATCTCGGGCTCCTCGGCGAGAGCATCCTGGGGAGCAAGTTCTCCTTCGACATCGAGATCGTCAAGGGCGCCGGCGCCTTCGTCTGCGGCGAGGAGACCGCCCTGATGCGGTCGGTGGAGGGGAAGATCGGCGAGCCCCGCCAGCGGCCCCCCTTCCCGGTGGAGAAGGGCATCAACGGCCGGCCCACCGCCATCAACAACGTCGAGACCTGGGCTAATGTCCCGATCATCATCGAGCGGGGCGCCGCCGAGTACGCCAAGATCGGCACCCGGGGCAACTCGGGCACCAAGGTCTTCAGCCTCGTCGGCAAGATCCGGAACACCGGCCTCGTCGAGGTGCCGATGGGCATGCCCATCCGCGACATCGTCCACAAGATCGGCGGGGGCCCCAGCGGCAAGGCCGCCATCAAGGCCGTGCAGACGGGCGGCCCCTCGGGCGGCTGCGTCCCCTACTGGAAGTTCGACCTGCCCATCGACTACGACAGCCTCAGCGAGGCGGGGACGATGATGGGCTCGGGCGGCATGATCGTCATGGACGAGAACACGTGCATGGTCGATGTCGCCAAGTACTTCATGAACTTCCTCAAGGACGAGTCGTGCGGCAAGTGCTTCACCTGCCGCAAGGGCACCCAGCGGATGCACGAGATCCTCGACGACATCTCCAAGGGGAAGGCCCTCATGGAGCAGCTCGATCTGCTGGGCGAGCTGGCCTACGTCGTCAAGGACACCACCATGTGCGGGCTCGGCCAGACCGCGTCGAACCCGGCGCTCTCCACCATCCGCTACTTCCGGCGGGAGTACCAGCGCCACATCTTCGACAAGCGGTGCGACGCGTTCGTGTGCAAGGAGCTGGTGGGCGCCCCGTGCCAGTCGGCGTGCCCCATCGGCACGGAGGCGTGGCGGTACACCGCCCACCTGGCCAAGGGCGAGTACCAGCTGGCCTACAACGTCATCCGCGAGCAGAACCCGTTCCCGTCGGTCTGCGCGCGCGTCTGCGACCACAAGTGCGAGTCGCGCTGCAAGCTCGGGACCACCGGCAGCCGGCCCCTGGCCATCCGGGCCCTCAAGCGCTTCATCACCGAGCGGATCGACCCCATGAGCTACAAGCCGCAGCGGCAGCGGCACGAGGGCCCGCCGGAGCGAGTGGCCGTCGTGGGGTCCGGCCCCGGCGGCCTCACCGCGGCGCACTACCTGTCGCTCATGGGGTACCACGTCACGGTCTACGAGGCCGACGCCGAGCCGGGTGGCATGCTCGTCGCCGGCGTCCCCAAGTACCGCCTGCCGCGCGACGTGGTGCGGAAGGAGATCGAGGCGCTGATCGACGACAACATCACGGTCAAGTGCAACAGCGCGCTCGGCCGTGACATCACCATCGACGGCCTGTTCGCCGAGGGCAACAAGGCGGTGTTCCTGGCCCTGGGCGCCCACCGCAGCCGCCGGCTCGGCATCGAGCAGGAGGACGCGAAGGGGTGCTACCCGGCCATGCCGTTCCTGCGGGCGTTCAACCTGAAGGGGGAGAAGCTGGCCAAGGGACGGGTCGGCGTCATCGGCGGGGGCAACTCGGCCATCGACGCTGCGCGCGTGGCGCTCCGGCAGGAGGGCGTGGAGAGCGTGACCATCCTCTACCGCCGCTCGCGGCAGGAGATGCCGGCCTTCCCGGCCGAGATCGAGGCCGCCCTCCAGGAGGGCGTCAAGCTGGAGGAGCTGGTCACCCCGACGAAGGTGCAGGTCAAGGACGGACAGGTCTGCGGCGTGACCTTCATCCGCAACCGGCTCGGCGAGGTCGACCAGAGCGGCCGGCGGAGCTTCGTCCCCATTCCGGACAGCGAGCGTGGCGTGACGCTCGACACCCTCATCGTCGCCATCGGCGAGCAGATCCTGGAGTTCAACCCGGCTGGCTCCGAGGGTCTGGAGTACAGCAAGCAGGGCACCCTCATCGCGGACCCCGACACGCTGGCCACGGCCCGCCCGGGCGTGTTCGCCGGTGGCGACGTGATCACCGGACCCAACACGGTGGTCGATGCCATCGCCGCCGGGAAGAAGGCCGCGGTGATGATCCACCGCTTCCTCCGGGGCGAGGAGCTGCGGCAGCCCGCGGAGCGCAACGTGCCGCGCGTCTACGTCGAGCCGCGGATGCTGAGCCCGGACGAGCAGGAGGAGGCCCGGAGGGCCGAGCCGCCCCTGCTGTCGCTCCGAGATCGCCGCAGCGGGTTCGACGAGGTGGAGAAGGCGTTGACCCAGGAGGCGGCGGCGCGGGAGGCGCAGCGCTGCCTGCGGTGCGATCTCGAGTTCACGCAGCCGAAGGCCGCGGCGCGGCCGGCCGCGCCTGGCGGCGACCCCTCCACCCGCAGCCAGGTCCCGGCGAGCGCCTGAGGTGAATCCATGACCAATCTCACGATCAACGGACTGCGAGTCTCGGTGGAGACCGGCTCGACCGTGCTGGAAGCGGCGCGGTTCCTCGGCTTCCCCATCCCGACCCTCTGCCACCTGGAGGGCCTGTCGCCCTACGGCGCCTGCCGCCTGTGCGTGGTCGAGATCGGCGAGGGGCCGCGCGCGAAGCTGGTCACGTCGTGCACCTACCGGGTCGAGGAGGGGCTCAAGGTGCGCACCGCCTCGACGCGGGTGGTCCGGGCGCGGCGCATGATCCTGGAGCTGCTGCTCGGCACCTGCCCGCAGGCGAAGAAGATCCAGGACCTGGCCTCGGCGCACGGGGTGCGGCAGCAGCGCTTCCGCCAGGAGCACGACGACTGCATCTTGTGCGGCCTCTGCGTGCGCATGTGCGAGGAGCAGATGATGGCCCGGGCCATCGGCTTCCGCGGCCGCGGCGAGAGCCGCAGCATCGGCACCCCGTTCGACATGAAGTCCGAGGTGTGCCGCACCTGCGGCGGCTGCCAGTTGGTGTGCCCGGCCTGCCAGCTCCGCTGCACCTTCGTCGAGAAGGACGCGGCGGTCTGCGGCGGCTGTGTCAACCTGCAGCCGCCGTGCCTCGACCGGCCCAAGTTCGACAACATGATGTGCTACATGAAACCGTGCGTCGCCTGCGAGATCGAGCAGGACGGACGCTGACGAAACTGCCAGAGGTCTATGCCAACCCAAGCCCTTTGGGTGGATGACCCGTCAAGGAGCCTGACATGTCGACCGTGACGAATCTGAACTCCTCGGCTGCAACGCTCACCAAGAACCGGACGGAAGAGTCGGTGACGCCCATCTCCGGGATGTGCGTGACCTGCGTGGACGGCTGCATCGGCATGTGCGAGATCGGGAAATCCGCCTACCGGGGCCACGAGGTCATCTATCCCCAGCCGTTCGGGGTCATCACCACCGCGTCGGAGAAGAAGTACCCCGTCGACTACTCCCATTTCAACATCATGGGGACCGCGGTCGGGGCCCACGGGATCGAGGCCGACAGCGACAAGGCCATTTTCCCGAACGTCGACCTCAAGGTGACCCTCGGCCACGACGCCGGGCTGAAGTTCAAGCACCCGTGGATCATCTCCGGCATCGGCTCCACCAACGTGGCCAAGAACAACTGGCCGGGCCTCGCCATCGGCACGGCGCTGTCGGGCGTGGCGCTGACCATCGGCGAGAACGTGGTCGGCATGGACGTCGAGGCCACCTTCAAGAACGGCAAGGTGGTCGACACCGTCGACCTCAAGCGTCGCGTCAAGCTCTACAAGGACGCGCAGCGCGACGGCTACGGCACCATCATCGTGCAGGCCAACGTCGAGGACACGCGCCTCGGCGTACAGGAGTACGCCATCGAGAAGCTCGGCGTCGACACGGTGGAGCTGAAGTGGGGCCAGGGGGCCAAGGACATCGGCGGCGAGGTCAAGATCACCGACCTCAAGAAGGCGCAGACGCTGTTCGAGCGCGGCTACGTGGTCCTGCCCAACCCGACCGATCAAAAGGTCATCGAGGCCTTCAAGCGGGGCGCCTTCCGCGAGTTCGAGCGCCACTCCCGCGTCGGCATGGTGAGCGAGGAGGGGTTCGCGAAGCGCGTCGAGGAGCTGCGCAAGGCCGGCGCCAAGTACATCTTCCTCAAGACCGGCGCCTACCGGCCGGCCGACACGGCGCGCGCCGTGGTCTACGCCTCCAAGTACAAGATCGACCTCCTCACCGTGGACGGCGCCGGCGGCGGCACCGGCATGAGCCCGTGGCGCATGATGAACGAGTGGGGAATGCCGCCGGTCGAGCTGCACACGCTGACCTGGCAGTACACCCACCGCCTGGCCCAGGCCAAGAAGTACGTGGCGCCGCTGGCGTTCGGGGGCGGGTTCACCTTCGAGGACCAGATGTACAAGGGCCTCGCGCTCGGCGCGCCCTACGTCAAGCTGATCGGCCAGGCGCGGGCGCCCATCGCCGCCGCCATGGTCGGCAAGACCATCGGCCAGACCATCACCGACGGCGTGGTGCCGGTGTACGTGGAGCGCTTCGGGACCACGAGGGACGAGATCTTCGTCACCTCGACGCAGCTCCGCAACGAGCTGGGCGACAAGGCGTTCGAGGCGCTGCCGACCGGCGCCATCGGCCTCTACACCTACTACGAGCGCCTCGCCCAGGGGCTGCGGCAGCTCATGGCCGGCAACCGCAAGTTCACGCTCCGGCACATCACGCGCGACGACATCGCCACCCTGACCCCGGCGGCCTCGGCCCTGACCGGCATCCGCTACATCATGGACGTGGACAAGGAGGAGGTCGAGGAGCTGTTCAAGAAGGCCTAGCCTCGACGGCGGCGGCGCAGGGCCGTCCCGCGCCGCCGCACCCCGCAGCCCATGGCGCGCCGTGCCGGAGGTCCCGGGGGAGCCGGGTCTCCAGGGCGCGGGGGAGCCTGGTCAGAGAGGCGCGATGAGTCGACCCCTCGTCTTCGGTCCCACCTACGCGGAGCTGCGCGATCCGCAGCTCCTCGATCCGAAGCTGCGGGCCCGCGCGCGCGCGGCCCGCGACGCGGCGCCGCTGGCCGAGGAGAACCTCTTCAACATCGGCTGGAGAGACCCCACCGGACGCATCCCCCACCGGGTGCTGCCGCCGGCCCTCACCGGCGTCTCCGCCCCCATCGTCGTCGTCTCGGGACGGCGCTTCCCTTCGGGGAGCCACAAGGTGGGGCCGGCCTACTGCATCCTCATGGAGAAGCAGCTCGAGGGACAGGCGGTCCCCGGGGTGCACACGCTCGTCTGCCCGTCGACGGGCAACTACGGCATCGGGGGGGCCTGGGTCGGGGGCCGCATGGGCTACCGCACCCTCACCGTCGTGACCGAGGGGGTCGAGGCGCAGCGGTACGAGAAGATCCGGGCCTACGGCGGGGACGTGGAGATCGCACCGGGCACCGGGAGCGACCTCAAGCCGCTCCTCGACCGCGTGCGTGTGCTCGCCGCCGACCCGCGGAACGTGGTGCTCGAGCAGTACTCCGAGTTCGGGAATTACCGCTTCCACTACGCGGTCACCGGGAACACGATCGCCGAGCTGGTGCAGGACCTCGGCGCGCACGGCATCGGCGACGGCACCGTGCGCGCCTTCGTGGCGGCCGTGGGCTCGGGCGGGACGCTGGCTGCCGCCGACCGCCTGCGGCAGCGCTTCCCCGGGCTCGTGACGGTGGCGCTCGAGCCGCTGCAGTGCCCGACGCTCTACAACCTGGGATTCGGCAGCCACCAGATCGACGGGGTCGGCCACCGGCACGTGAGCTGGATCCACAACGTCTGCGCCATGGACTACCTCCTGTGCGTCGACGATCTCGAGTGCCTCTTGGGCCTGCAGCTCGTGCAGGAGGGGACCGACGCGCTGATCGCCGAGGGGGTGCCGGAGATCGAGGCGCGGGGCTTCGGCAACTTCTTCGGCGTGTCGGGCGTGTGCAACGTGCTGGGGGCGATCCGGACGGCGCGGCTGCTCGGCTGCGGGCCGCGCGACACGGTGGTCACCGTGGCCACCGACGGCTTCGATCGCTACCAGTCGGTGCTCATGAAGCTCACCCGCGAGCGCGGGCCGATGGATTGGGACGAGGCCCGGCGGCGGCTCGAGCTGTTCCGCGGTGCACCGGTCGGCCGCGTGCTCGAGGGGACCCCCGCGGTGCGGGAGCGGTGGCTGAACCAGAAGTACCTGACCTGGGTCGAGCAGCGCGGCCGGTCCGAGGATGACCTCCGGGCGCAGGCCCACGAGGACTTCTGGCTGCGCGAGCAGGCCCGGGTCGCGGAGTTCGAGCGGCGGCAGCGCGAGCTGCGCACGGCCGCGTAGCTACTGGCGGCGCAGGCGGAAGCTCCCCTTGGTCAGCTTGACGATGCGCTGGCGGCCGCCGGGGCCCGGCTCCTCGAACTGCGCGGTGAACGTCCCCTCGTCGAACTCGCCCCGCTCGCGCGCCAGCTTCGTTGGCTGTACCGTGCAGGTACCCTCGAGCTTGGCGCCGTCGAGCTTGCGCCACTGGATCTTGCGGCAGGTGAAGGTCTCGGGGCCGGTCAGATCGAGGTACAAGGTGAGCTCCGTCTTCGCCCCCTCGCGGCGGCCGAAGAGGGTGAGCACCTTGCGGTCGTGCGAGCGTACGGACGTGAGGTGCCGGTCGAACTCGACGCTCCAGTGGTCGTCGAGCCGGGCATGGAACCAGGTCACGCCCTTGGTGACGTCGCCCAGCTCGCACCAGGGCGTGCGCTGGTGGTAGGCCTGCATGTCGGACACCGAGCCGTTGGCTTCGAGGTACTTGCGGGTCCAGAAACGGTAGGCCGCGCAGTCCTCGTGCGTCACCGCCGTGCTCGCCAGGCTGCGATAGACGTAGGCGAAGGCGCTGCGGTTCTTCGCGGTCGGCTTGCAGGCCTTCTCCAGCTCGGCGGCCTGCGCTGCGAGGGCCAGGAGGCCCAGGCGGCGGAGCCTGCGGCGGAGGGTCGCCTCGCCCACGCGGATGTCCATGTCGTCGCAGGTCTGCAGCGCCTTGGCCCAGCGCTCGCGGACGGTGCGCTCGTGGTCGTGGGACGCGCCGGCGATCTGCTTGATGCGCCCCTCGACCCACGCCGCCCGGTAGCCCGTCGGGAAGGCGTCGATGATCTTCTGGAACGCCCCGGCTGCGGCTTCGTCCTGGTCGAGCCGCAGGAGCGCGTTGGCCTTCTCCTCGAGGTGCTGGGTGGCGCGCGACTCGTGCTGCCGTTGCTGCGCGATCGGCGCCTTGGCGTGCTCGCCGAGGGCGGCGGTCACGGCGCGGTCGAGCAGCTCGAACGCGGCCTTCTGCTCCTTGGCGTCGAGGTCGCCGAGCGCCGGGGCCACGGTGTACCCCTGCTCACCGTCGACGACGCGCCCCTGGAGCACGAACTGCGTCAGCGTGTGGACGATGTCGTGAGGCAGCGCGACGCGGCCGAAGCCGGCGTCCTGCACGAGGCGCTCGACCTCGGGGCCCAGGCTCGCGGTACCGTAGCCGAAGCCGAACGCGTCCTTCTGCCCCGTGCGCCGGATCTCCTCGCGCAGCCGGCGCAGGTTGTCGGCGATCGTCCGCATCAGGCGCAGCGCGGCGGCCTCCTGGCCGCGGCGGACGACCTTGAGGTGCGACTCGCGGGTGGAGAGGTGCTGCCGCAGGAGGCGCCCGAGGAGGTGCACCCGGAGCCAGCGCGTGGCGATGAACTTCCCCTGCGCGGCCGGCTCCATCTTGCCGAAGGCGGCCTCGTGCTTGAGGGCGTCGTCGACGATCTTGATCAGGGAGATCACGGAGGTCGACACCGTCTCCTGGCGGCGCCTGGCGCTCTCCTCGACCTGCTTGAGGATGCGCTCGCGGCGGTCGCGCGCCAGGAGGAAGGTGGGCGCGCTCGAGACCACCAGCCGCATGGCCTGGTGCGCCTCGGCGAGCTTGCCCTTGTCGGCCAGGTCGAGGGCCTTCGAGTAGTCGAGCAGCGTCTTCAGGCTGGGCGGCGCCACCGTCCGCCGCAGCGCCGGGTTCTTCAGCCTGGCGTCGACGGCCGCGGTGATCTTGTTCACCAGGCTCTGCTCCAGGTCGAACACCCGGTCGGCGCTGCCGCTGGCGCGCGCGGCCACGCGCACCGCCCCCGTCTGCACCTCGATGAGCTGCGCGTCGAGCGCGAGGGTCGTCCCGCCGAGGTTCATGGCGCCCACCAGGACGAACTGTGCACCGAGGAGCTGGCCGATCTTCTGTCGCTTCTTCGCGTCGAAGGCCTTGGTCTGCTGCAGCTTGAGCTCCGTCAGCACCGCCTCCAGGCGCTCGCGCTCGACCACCGTGACCCCGTCCCAGGCGGTGAGGTCGGTGACGATCATGTCGGCGAGACCCTTGCGCAGGACGTCGTAGTCGGCCCGGCCGGTGCGGTTCTCGAAGTAGAGGACCGAGATGGTGGGGCGGCCGGGCTCGGCCGCCTGCGTGACCCGCGGGACGAGCAGCGGCCCGAGGAGCGTGATGGCGAGCGCCGTGAGGAGTGCGGTGGAGGAGCGCGTCATGGGTTCCCCGTGGGGGTCTCGATCGCCCGGACGCATCGTATGCCAAGCCCGCTGAAGATGGTACTCGGGCGCGGCGCGGACCTTCCTCGTTGACACGCCCGGGCGGCCCGGCCTAGCCTGCGCGTGGGGGCTCGCCCGCGCTCCACGCGGGACGGCTCCCCCGGTCACCCCCGGCAACTCGATCTCGAGGAGGCGTCCATGCCGCGCATCTGCCCCCGCTGCCAGCTCGACCTCAAGCAGCAGGTCAACCGGGGAGTGACCCTCGATTTCTGCGAGAAGTGCCACGGCATCTGGTTCGACGCCAACGAGATCGATCAGGTCAGCGGCAAGGAGGGCATGACCGAGTGGCTCCGCAACGCGGCCCACGCCTGCCCCCAGCCCGTGTGTCCCTGGTGCAGCCACCCGCAGACCCGCCACGGCGCGGTGTGCGAGCAGTGCGGCAAGGCGGTGGGGGCGCTGTGCCCAGTCTGCCACGTGTGGATGCCGACCTTCGACGTCCGCGGTACCCAGATGGACTTCTGCGTCCGCTGCTCCGGGCTGTGGCTCGACCCGGGCGAGTTCGAGAAGCTGAGCGAAGGGGGCGGGCCCGAGAAGCCCGCGGGTGGTGGTCCCGCGCGCCGGGCGCCCTCGCCGCGGCCACCGCAGGCGCAGCCGCAGGGGCAGGGGGCTCCGCCACCGCCGGCGCAGGCCGGGGCGCCGCAGCCGCCGCCGGCGCAGGCGAGG
>JACRCY010000091.1 GCA_016218785.1 Deltaproteobacteria bacterium | reverse complement strand
GGTAGTGCACCCCCGTCACGAAGGTCGGCACCTCGGGAAAGGAGAACTCGACGAAGTCGAACCACCAGAGACCCGCCCAATCGACCTTCCTGGGGCAGTCAGGATGCACGAGGAGTGCCTTCAGCTCCGAGCCGAAGAGGAGCTGGCCGTCCGCGTGGTGGTAGTAGAGCGGCTTGATCCCGAAGCGATCGCGCGCCAGGACCAGGCGACGGCGCGTGACGTCCCAGATGGCGAGGGCAAACATCCCTTCGAGGCGGTCGAAGGCGCCGACGCCGAGCTCCTCGAAGAGGTGGACCACGATCTCGGCGTCGGACCGGCTCTGGAACGCGTGGCGCTCGCGCAGCGTGGCGCGGAGAGCGAGGTGGTTGTAGATCTCGCCGTTCACCACGACGCAGAGCGTCCTGGCCTCGTTCCAGATCGGCTGGGCGCCTCCCGCGACGTCGACGATCGACAGTCGCCGGAACAGCAGGCTCAGGTACCCGTCATCGTGCAGCTGCTCGTCATCCGGCCCGCGATGGGCGATTCGTTGTCCCATCGCCCGGAGGAGGCTTTCTCGCTCCCGCGCGTGGGGACGCCGTCGCTCGAAATCCAGGACTCCGACGAAGCCGCACACGTCGCAGCGATTGTACCGCGGATCGTCGGGACTGGGGCCGGCTGTCTGTCCGGCCGGCCGCCGGAGGTCACGAGCGCGTCTGCCGCGAGCGCGGCACCTTGCGTCGGCGGGGCCCCGGTACCCGCGCCCCCTCGGGGTCGCCGGAGCGAGGTGAGCCTCCGGCGGCGCCCTGGGCCATGGTCGGGCGACTCGCGGCGCCGGAGGTGACCCCCGTCGTGCGCTGGGCCAGCAACCGCCGGACCGCCGCTCCCTTCCGCTTGGCCTGGGTCAGCTCCTCGCTGACCGCGTGCAGGAGGTCGTAGCACAGCCGGCAGCGCCAGCACTGGAACCCACAGGTCCTCGTCGCCTTGCGCCACGCATCGACCAGCGCCGCGCATGACCACTGCTGGTAGCCCTCGAGTCGTCCGGGGTACTGGTGGGCGATGGGGCCGATGATCGGTCCGGCGCCGTAGACGATGTCGTCGATCAGGTCCAACCACTCCTGCGTGTTGTCCTCGGGGCGCCCGTTGAACTTGACGACATCGATGAGCGCCGCGATCTCGGCGAAGTCCTCCCGGAAAGGCGGCAGGATCGGCGCCGAGAACACGTTGCCGAACCGGTTGCACGAGAAGTTGGGGGGGACGTTGAAGCGCGTGTCGGAGCTGGAGAGCGTGCCGGCGTCCGGGTGCGTCATGGTGTGCTGGTAGTGCTCCTCCCAGAAGGGACAATCGCCACGGCAGCGTGACTCGCCCGCCAGCGCCGCGATCATGACCTGCTTGCCGTAGCGCTCGTGGAAGGCGAGCTGGGCCGCATGGATCTGCTCCAGCGTGTGCCGATCGCGCATGACCAAGCGGTCGATCATGACGTAGTCGAATCCGGCTTCGGCCAGATTCCAGAAGTCCTGGCTCGAGCGGACCCGCCTGAGGACCGTGGTCTTGATGCGCAGCCCGGGGAACTCGCGCTGCAGCAGGCCGAACTTCATCCACAGCGTGTGCGGAATGGTGACGCTGCGCAGCCCGGCGGCGTAGAGCGGCGCCAGCCCCTTGACGAAGAGCTCGAGGTTCTCCTGGGTCGGGGGCACGTAGATGTCGTTGAACAACCCGGAAACGGTCACGCCCGAGCGGGTCTGCAAGCGAAGCGCGTCGAGGATGTGCATCTTCGAATGCATCGGGTCGACGATGACTCCCAGCGCGTCGACCCGGAAGGGCTCGACGCGACAGGTCACGTTGATGTCGTAGATGTGCTCCTTCAGCTTCTGCAGGCGCGCGCTGAGGGAGTCATCGTCGAACGCATGGCGCGGGAAGGTCACCGGCACGGCCAGAGAGAACATCGGGCTCGAAGTCATCACATCGTCCCTTCTACTGGCAGCCGAAGACCGCCGCGGCTCGCCCAATCCTCGCCCGGACCGCCTGCACGCGTCAAGCGAGAGGGAGGTTCTCTTCGTGGGCGCGTCGCGACTGCTCCAGGTCCGCGCCCAAGCTTGAGCGCGAGCCGCACTGCAGGCATACTGGCGCCGATGCAGGGGAAGATGCGCTCCCGGCGCCGCCCGGCCGAGGCCCGCCATGGATGAGGCCACCCTCATCAAGGAGTGGCTGCTCGGCTCTGGCATCCAGAACCGCTCCGGTGAGCCCGAGGCGCACGGCGGCTTCCACTCCTGGTACGACCTGACCACGCGCCGCTACCCCTGGATCTACTCGGAGGCCACCGGCTACGGCATCACCGCCTTGCTCTTCCTGCACGAGCGCGCGCCGGATCCGGTGCTCCTCGAGCGCGCCCGCCTGGCCGCCGACTGGATCGTCCGGGTGGCGCTGGCTCCCGAGGGAGGCGTCAAGGCGCGCTACTACCTCCAGACGACCGACGACCGCTACGCCTTCGAGACGGGCAGCCTGGTCGCGTTCGACACCGGCATCGTGCTCTTCGGCCTGAGCCAGCTCTACGCCGTCACCGGGGAAGCGGCCTACCTGCGGGCCGGGAAGGCCACGGCCGGGTTGCTGCTGCGCCTGCAGAAGCCCGACGGCAGCCTGCCCGCCGACTACGACTCGCGGCGCGGCGCGCCCAACGCCGACGGCGCCCGCTGGTCGACCCAGTCGGGAGCCTTCCACGCCAAGGTCGCCATGGGCCTGCTCGCCCTGCACCGCCACACCCGGGACCCGGCCCTGCTCGCGGCCGCCCGCGCCCTGTGCGACCACGTCGTGCGGTCGCAGCAGCCGGACGGACGCTTCGTGACCACGGCCCAGGATGGCAGCACGCTGCAGCACCCGCACTGCTACGCCGCCGAGGGCCTGCTCTGGTGCGGCCGGGAGCTCTCCGTGGAGCGCTACCTAGCCGCGGCCGGCCGGGCCGTCGAGTGGTCGCTCGCCACCCAGCTGCCCGGCGGCGGCATCCCCCAGCTCGTCTACGGGCCGGCCGGCGTCGTCATCGGCCACGAGCGCTCAGACATCCTGGCCCAAGTGCTGCGGCTGGGGGCCTGCCTGCAGCTTGCGGGGGCGGCGCGCGCGCGGCTCGAGCGCCTGCGCCACCGCCTGCTCTGCTTCCAGGTGCGCGACGGCGAGCAGCGCGGCGGCATCGAGTTCGGGAGCGATTGGGACGGCACCAGCCACGCGCACGTGAACTCCTGGTGCTCGATGTTCGCCCTGCAGGCGCTCACCTTCCACGAGCAGGCGTGCCGCGGCGAGGCGCCGAGCCTGCGCCACCTGGTGTAGGAGCCGTGCGGATCGCCGTCATCCTCGGCACGCGCCCCGAGATCATCAAGATGGCGCCCCTCGTCCGGGCGTGCGCCGAGCGGGGGCTGCCGTTCTTCCTGCTGCACAGCGGCCAGCACTACAGCCCGAGCATGGACCGGGTGTTCTTCGAGGATCTGGAGCTGCCGCAGCCGGCGCACCAGCTCGAGACCGGCGGGTTGCCCTACCGGCTGCAGGTGGGCGCCATGATCCGGGACATCCGGGGGATCCTGGCGGCCGAGAAGGCCACCGTGGCGCTCGTCCAGGGCGACACCAACACGGTGCTCGCGGGCGCGCTGGCCGCCGCCAAGCTGGGGGTGGCGATCGCCCACCACGAGGCCGGCCTGCGCAGCCACGATCTCACCATGCCCGAGGAGCGGAACCGCATCCTCACCGATCATCTCGCCGACTTCCTCTTCGCGCCCACCGAGGCCGCGCAGCGCAACCTGCTCGACGAGGGCCTGCCGCCGGAGCGGATCCTGGTCACGGGAAACACGATCGTCGACGCGGTGCGCCAGAACCGCGCCCTCGCCGAGCGCCGCGACGACCTCCTCGAGCGGCTCGGCCTGCAGGCGGGCTGCTACTTCCTGGCCACCGCGCACCGCCAGGAGAACGTGGACTCCCCGGCGCGGCTGCGCGGGATCCTCGAGGGCCTGAGCCGCCTGGCCGCCGCCTTTCCAGCCGCTGGCGTCGTCTTCTCCCTGCACCCGCGCACGCGGGCCCGCCTGGACCAGATCGACGGGACGTGGCTCCAGGGGGTGCGCTTCATCGAGCCGGTCGGCTTCCTGGACTTCCTCCTCCTCGAGAGCCGCGCGCGGCTGCTGGTCACCGACTCGGGCGGGGTGCAGGAGGAGGCCTCGATCCTGCGCGTCCCCTGCGTCACCGTGCGCGACAACACCGAGCGGCCCGAGACCCTGGAGGCAGGCATCAACGTGCTCGCCGGCACGGATCCCGAGAGGATCGTGCAGGCGGCGCTGTCGCTCCTGGGCCGGCCGCTCGCCTGGCCGGACCTCTACGGCGACGGCCACGCTGCCGAGCGGATCGTGGAGGCGCTGGCGCGGCACGGCTGAACCACGCCCGGCCGCCGGGCCGTGGGCAGACTACGGCCATGTTGATATGATTCGTGACCATGGGCCGCGCCCGAGAGTTGAGCACCTTCGCCAAGCCGTTCATCGACAGGCTCTATCCCGGCAAGTCGCGGCGCTGTGTCTATCCGTATCCCGAGGGGATGTTCCATGACCACGACATCTTCCCGCTCTTCATCCTGGACGGCGGCGCCTTCCTGTTCGCGAATCGAGCCTTCGGCGGTGGCACCGGGAGAGACCTCCTGCGGGCGCTCGACGCCGGCTCCCTGTTCGCCCCCTGGGAGGTGGACGGCACGCTGAGGTGGAACAGGGCGTTCGAGGACGCCCGCCGCTCTGCCTGCGTCTACGAGACGCAGAAGCAGGAGTGGCTGAACAGCCTCTTCTTCCTGCTGCCCATCGCGCAGGAGTACTTCAGGACCGGTGACGAGCGCCG
>JACRCY010000090.1 GCA_016218785.1 Deltaproteobacteria bacterium | reverse complement strand
GCTCGCCGGCCGCCGCGCGCGCCGCGGACCGCGCGCGGCGCAAGGCGCGTGGGCTATGCGGGGCCCGGGGCAGGCGGGGCGGGGGTCGGGGTCGCGTGCGCCGGGCCGCCGTTGAGGCGGTCCAGGTTGAAGAGCGCGGCGCGGGCGAAGTCGCCGCGGGCCCGGAAGTACGCGCGCCCGGCGGTGCACAGCGCCTTGAGGTTCAGGTACGCGATGCCGTCCAGGAGATCCTGATCGGCGGTGTCGGTGCGAGCCTTCTGCTGCTCGGTCTTCTTCTGGTCCCGCGCCTTGGGCAGCGCCGCGATTCCCGCCTTGAGGTCGGCGAAGAAGTCGGTCCCGCTCCCCTGCAGCTCCTTGATCCGTCCCTTGAGGCGCGGGTCCTCACAGAGCTTCTGCGCCGCCTCCAGGCGGTCGCGGAGCCCCACGGCGTCGTGGCGGATGGTGCCGCCGAGGGTCTGCAGGCCCTTGCGCAGCTCGGCGCTCTCGTGCTCCCGTGCCTCCATGGTCTGGCCGGCAGCGGCCGGCCGGGTGTCGATGGCGGTGGCGATGACGGCCGCGAACTGGCGCAGCACCCACTTGTACTGCCGCACCGTCTGTCGCTCGACGACGCGCGCCGCCTCCTTGCCCGCCTTGCGCTGCTGCCGCCGCTCGGCGGCCACAGCCGGCATCAGCTCCCGCACGTACGCGAGCTCGGCGAGCAGCTTCGCGTCGTAGCCCGGCAGGATGCCCGCGTAGCCCGTGGCGAGGGGCCACAGGTCGGCGATCTCGGCCTGCACGGCGGTGGTCTCGTAGCGCTCGCCGTACGCGCGCAGCACGTCGTCGGGCAGGACGATCACCAGCTTGGAACGATCAAGATTCATGGCGCCCCTCGCTCGCCGCCCCGGGCGAGACGGGCGGATGTTCGCCGGCGCCCGACGGGTTGTCAAGCGAGAAACGTCGCAGTTCGGTGGCAGTTCTGCGGGGATCCGACCGAACTGGTTTCGCTTGACTGATGGTCGGTTAACCATGGTATCCTGATAGCGGGCGTTGGCATGGCGTCAGCCCGGGGAGTGGGCGCCCGAGGAAGCCGACTGCCACAGGGAGGGAACGATGCGGGTACGATGGTGTCTCAGCCTCGTGATCGGCGTCTGGCTCGGCTGCTCGGCGAAGTCCCCCCCCCCCTCAGCCCGTTGAGCCGAGCGCCTACGGGCTCGTGCGGGTGCTGCTCACCGACAAGCCGGCGGCAGAAGATGTCCAGGCGGTCAACGTCACGATCGTGCGGGTGGACCTGGTATACGACAGCGCGTCAGGCCTGGCCCCGGTGAGCATCGACCCGCCGGTCAAGAGCTTCAACCTGCTCGACCTGCGCAACGGCGTGACCGCGGTCCTCGGCATCGCGCGCATCCCGGCGGGACCGCTCGCCCAGGTGCGGCTGATCCTGGGCGAAGCCTCGGTCGTGGTCGACGGGGCCAGCGCCTCGCTGAAAATCCCCAGCGGCCCGCAGACCGGCATCAAGCTCCTGGCGAATGTCGAGGTCTCCCCCTGCAACCTCACCACCTTGACCCTCGACTTCGACGCCGAGCACTCCATCCACCACAACCAGGGCCAGGGGTGGATGCTGAAGCCCGTCATCAAGGTCGACGCGACCGTGGTGGTCCGCACCATCGAGGAGGTTCTTCTCGTCCTGCGCACGTCGAGCAACGATGCCGAGCTGGCTGATGCCGCCTTGTGCGTAGTCCGGCGGAGGAGCGAGCCTCAGGTAACGGTCGCGGACCTCCGCGTCGCCCTCGGCACGGTCAGTCGCCTGCAAGTCGCCGAAGCCCGGCCTGACCTCCTGGCAATCCTCGCGGACACGGCAGGCAGCGAGTACGTGTGCCGCGCACTCGCCGCCGCGGGACTCGGTGCGATCGCCCGAGTCGACACGGCCGCGCGCTCCCCCGAGGTCACTGAAGCTCTGGCCACAGCGCTGCGTACCGATGCGAGCCCGGCGGTGAAGCAGGCCGCCGCGCGCGCACTGGGCAGCGTCGGCACGGAACCCGCGTTCGTCGCCTTGCGAGACTTCGCGACGAGCGTGCCATCTGGCGGTGCTGATCCGGGGACGGCAGCGCTCAGCGCCGTCAGGCTCGTAGCGCTGCAGGAGATCATGCGGCTCCGGGGTGACCGAGTCGCGATGTCGCCGACCGAGTCCTGGCATACGCATCACGACGAGGCCGTCCACGTCATCCGAGCCTACTATGCCGCCGACGGAGGTGCCCCATGATGTCCCGAGGGCACTGCTTCGTGGTCGCGGCCGCCGCCGTGGCCGTTCTTGGGGCATGCCGCGACGAACTCATCGCGCCCGAGGAGGGGGTTGCCAGTACGCTCGTGGCCGCAACCATCCCACCGAGCTACGATGTGGTGGCACCCGACCTGGGAACGCTGTCCTTCTACTTCCTTCGCGACATGAACCCGACGTTCACGGTTGCCGACGACCTGCGGGTGTTCAAGGGCACCGGCACGTGGAACCTCACGCCCGGCGAGCCCGCGGATGGTGTCGTGATCGACGCGACCTGGGGCCCAATCCCGGGCATGACGAACGGAGTGCTGAAGGTGTCTCTGGGGGGGCTCGAGGCAGGGGCGGTGTACGAGTTCTGGCTCCGAGGCGCCAACAACCCCGCAGGGGTTGGCTCGGCGTCGAGCCCGCTGAAGAGCCTTCCGGGCGCTCCCCTGGATCCGGCGGCACCGGAGGCCACGCTGGAGGACCCCTACCGTGTGCGCCTCCGGGTCGAACAGCCCGTACCGGTCCCCGACCCAGGCCTCCCCACTGCCAGCATCGTGGGGAGCCCGTGCTGGGCCAGCGGCTTGTCGTCAAGAGTGTGCGTGCCGCCACACGTCGGCCCGGTCGTGGTGTTCAGTGCCACCATGGGGGTCGTGAGCCTGATGAGCGACCCGCCCATGCACCCACTCATGACCTTCACCACGTTTGACGGGAAGACGGCCCTCGCCAGCTCGCTCACCCACTCCGCATCGGTCGGGCTGCAGCCCAACACCTCCGGTACCATCGATCTGCCATCGTGGCCCGAGGTGAACGCGGACCCGCTGGCCGTGAACCTCCCGGCGAACCGCGACCTCCACGGGCGCTCGCTGGTCGACGCGACCACCGGATACGCGCAGATGTACTCGGGCAAGTTCTACACGTACCCGATCTTCATGATGCCGCAGCCCGGCGCGTCGTCGGGGGACGATCCGCCGACGAAACTGGAGCTGGAGGATGCGTGCATCCAGCCCTACGAGTACTTCGACATGCTGGGCGGAACCCTCGTGGTGGACTACTTCGACCCCTTCCCGCCGCCTTCCCCGACCCAAACATGGCTCGAACTTGGCGACGGGCTGTCCTTTGAGAGGAAAGAGGTCACCGGCGGCGGGCGCGTCCTCTTTGAACCAGTCCTCTCGTTCCCAAGCACCGCGAACGCCATCAGCGTGCGAGCCATGATGAGTTGGAGCGGAATGCCCCCAATGCAGCTTGGCGAGGACCGCTGGTGCAGCCGGCTCGGCACCGAGCGGCTGGCGGTCATCGGCCCCAGCGGCGGCGTGGTTCGGTTCAGGGATCTTACCCTCATGTTCCCGGAGAATGCGCTCCACTACCCGCATCAGGTGCGCATTACCGAGGTGGTGCCGGGGATCTACGACCTGGAGCCGTCATGGCTGCCTCTGCAGCAGCCCGTCACAATCATTGTCAGCTACCGGGCTGGTGACCCAGATACCCTCGACCCAAGCGACCTGGCGCTCGGCTATCATGTGGCGGCTCCCGACGGCGGCGAGGATTTCATCCCCCTCCAGTCAAGCGCGTTGGTAGTGTGGCGCGACAGCGACGGCACCGAGCGCGGCGGTTCGCTCGTCGGCGAGATCCAGCACTTCTCGCGCCCGGGAAAGGGCAGGAGGAGCCAGTCGAGACGAACTTTGCGTACCGACATCGACTGCTTCGGCCACCTTCGCTCCGGCACCTGCCCGGAGGCGGGCACCTGCGTCGGTGATATCGGCTGCGGGTTCGCCCCATGCAAGTCGTGCCTGAGGCATCCAGGGGCGAGCGGCCAGAGTATGTTCTACTGCTGTCTGACCTGTCCGCCGCCGGCACACGAATGGTGCGAGGATCTCAAGAACGACTTCCCTTGCGAACCGTTCTTGGGGGCATGCAGTGTCTGGGACTACGCTATCAAAGCCAACACTTGCGCAGAGGCCGAAGCGCAGTTCAAGTTCGAGAAGGGCGGCGTCAAGTACGCGGCCTGGACGGCCTCCAACGCCTGTGTGACAGACTGGGAGATATCGATAACTGCCTCGTCGTGGGAAGGCGACAAGTGGTGCGCAAGAGCGAGCGCCGTGATGATCGCGCCCGCGAAGTCGGAGCAGGAGGTCACTCTTCCTAACTGGGTCAATGCCCCGCCTGCGTGCATGGCAAGCTGGGACGACTTCGTTGCCAGCCTGCGGGAGCATGAGCAGGGCCACGCCGGAGTGGTCGCGTACGTCTGTGAGGAGCTCGCCAACACCATCGCAGCGCAACAGTCGGGCAAGTGGTGTGCGGCCGCCCGCGGCTTTGCCGAGGACGCGGCGAGGCTTGCTGTGCGACGGAAGGTCGAGGCCCTGGAGGCGAAGGCGGCGAAAGCGATCCAGAAGGTCCACGACGACTGGGATGCTCTTTACCCGGCCCCAACCTACTCATGCACGTGCCCATGAGTCGTCTCCTCTTCCTGCCCGCCGTGCTCGCACTATTGGGCGCGGGGTCAGCGTTCGCGCGTGACCGCAGCGCGGCCCCGTTCGGGGGGGACCTGTCGGTTTCCTCTGCGATCGGTCACGGTGGCGGGAAGCTGGCTCTCGGGTGCGCGGAGTTCGACGTGCCGGGCCATTCCGTCGAGACGGGCCCGGTACGCCTGACCATGCGTCGAGTCCCCGGCGCCGACGCGAGGCACTGTTCCTTGCACGATGTCTACGAACTTCGACCACACGGCACTGCGCTTGGTCTGTGCCCGGTGTTCCGGATCTGGGTGGACCCCGAGGTCGAACGCCGCGACTGTGCCCCTCCGGGGACTGGGTGGTATTCCCGCGTGACCCTTCGGCGTCTGGGCCCGCCACCGATTCCGGACCCTGCCAAGTCCTGGGGCACCACGGCGTTCTCTGCGGGCATGTCGCACGGGTGCCTAGGCCCGACGAACGCGAAGGGGCAGTGCTTCCACCCGCTGGAGGCGTGCGTCCAGACGCTGGGCGACTACTCGCTGGAGTGCCGCTTCGAGCGCATGCCGAGCCTTGAGGAAGAGCGCGAGTGCCGACGTAGATGGCCCGGGACCTTCTGGGGTCTGGGGGATCCGCCCCCCTATCCGCCGCCACCTCCGCCCCTGGACGGCGGACGGCAGCCTGCCCCTTCGCCAGGTGACCGGAATGACTACGCCAGGCAAAGCTGCCGCGAGGCGCTTCTGCTGGACCAACAGCCATGCCGCGACGCACCCGGCGCAACACCGTGCCTCTGCGACGGTGGCACACCGGGCGAGTGCCGCGGTGAGTCGTGTGCGTGCCCACAGGGCGGGAGCGCATCACGCGCGGGCACAAGCGCTGGGCACAGCGGCTCGCGCGGCTGCTCGTGCGGCATTGGCCGTGCGGCAGGCGACACGCCGGCAGTCTGGACGCTGGTCTGGGCCCGGTTCCTCCTCGCCCGACGGCGTCAGCTTGGCCAAGGGTGCCCCCTCGGGTCGCCGCGAGTCGAGCGCCAACCGAGGCGCGGGCGGCCCGGGCAGGCAACGATCGATGGATAGCCCGTGGGCGCCACCTCACCGGCTCGGTCGCGCAGCTGGCGCAGGCCGCGTCATGTTGTGGGCGTTGCTTGCGGTGGTGGGCAGCTCCTGCGGCGACCGCGCTCCGACCGGGGGTGACGCCGCGGCCGGTGCCCGGGACGCGCATGCGGACGCCGCCGACGCCGCGCTGGAGCTCGCCGACGCCGGGGACGCGGACCGCGCGACCGACGCGGCCTCACCCGACGCGCCGGCCGGAGGGCTCATCGGCGCCCCCTGCACGCACAACGGCGAGTGCCAGAGCGCGCAGTGCCTCACCGACGAGGTGGCGGCCACGCTGCTCCTCAGGGTGGTCCACACCCATGGCGGCTATTGCATCCTGTTCCCGTGCTCCGGGCCGGAGTGCGGCGCGGGCGCGCACTGTGTGGACGCGGAGCCCTTCGGCGCGAACATCTCCATCTGCCTCGAGGCCTGCGGGTCGCAGGGCGAGTGCACGCGCCCGGGCTACGAGTGCTTCTTCGGCCCCGGAGTCGAGGCCGGCCCGGCCACCGGGAGCTGCATCCCGGAAGGTCTCTTCGCCTTCGACGCGGGGACCTGATGCGCCCGGATGCGGGCGAGGGTGAGCCCGACTACCTCTCCAGGAACACCCCGATCGACCGGAACTTGGCGTAGCGCCGCTCGAGGAGGTCGGCGGCGGAGAGCCGCCGCAGCTCGCCCAGGTGCCGGGCGATGACCGTCAGCAGGCTGCGCGCCGCCGCCTCGGGGTCGCGGTGCGCGCCGCCGCGTGGCTCGCGGACGACCTCGTCGGCGACGCCGAGCGACCTGATGTCGGCGGCCGTGAGCTTCAGCTCGGCGGCCGCCGTCGCCGCCTGCGCCTGGTCGCGCCACAGGATCGACGCGCACCCCTCGGGGCTGATCACCGAGTAGGTGGAGTGCTCCAGCATGAGGATCCGATCGGCGACGCCGATGGCCAGCGCCCCGCCCGAGCCCCCCTCCCCGATGACCGTGGCGATGATCGGGACCGGCAGCGCCGCCATGAGCTCGAGGTTGCCGGCGATGGCCTCGGCCTGGCCGCGCTCCTCGGCGCCGATGCCGGGATAGGCGCCCGGGGTGTCGATGAACGTGAGCACCGGGAGGCCGAAGCGCGCCGCCAGGCCGAACATCCGGCGCGCCTTGCGATACCCCTCGGGGCGCGGCATGCCGAAGTTGCGGCGCAGGTTCTCCTTGGTCGTGCGCCCCTTCTGGTGGCCCACCACCACCACCCGCTCGCCCGCCAGGCGACCCAGGCCGGTCACCACGCTCTCGTCGTCCGCGTAGGCCCGGTCGCCGTGGAGCTCGATGAAGTCGGTGATCATGTGGCCGACGTAGTCCAGGGTGTACGGCCGCGCCGGGTGCCGCGAGAGCTGGACCTTCTGGATCGGCGAGAGGTCGGCGAGGACCTTCTCCTGCAGGTTGCGGGCCTTGCGCTCCAGGCGACCGATCTCGTCGCTGAAGTCGATGGTCTCGCTCGACAGCTCCCGCAGCTCGCCGATCTTCCTCTCCAGCTCGACGATGGGGCGCTCGAACTCGAGCACCGTGCGGTCGTAGGTCACCGGCTCGGTCATCCGCCTCTCCCGCAGAAACGCCTCAGGGGCTCAAGGTCTAGCGCGTCCGGGTCCTCGTGCCAAGCCACGTCGGGCTCGGCCCGGAACCAGGTGAGCTGCCGCCGCGCGTAGCGCCGGGTGTCGCGCTTGGCCTGCCGCACCGCCTCATCGAGCGGCAGGAGCCCCTGGAGGTGGGCGCGCAGCTGGGCGTAGCCCAGGGCCCCGAGCGGGCGGATGTCGGGGCCGTGGCGCGAGATGAGCCCTCGCACCTCGTCGACCAGCCCCGCGGCCATCATGGCGTCGAAGCGCGCGTCGACGCGCTCGTGGAGCAACGGCCGCGGCGGCGAGAGCCCCACCAGGCGGACGGGGTAGCGCAGGCCGCGCGCCGCGCGTCGCCGGAGCTCGGTGATGGGCACCCCGGTCTGCTCGAAGACCTCGAGGGCGCGCGACAGCCGCTTGAGGTCGCCGGGCAGGATGGCCGCCGCCGCCGCGGGATCCACGTCCTGCAGGCGCGCGCGCACCGCCGCCGCCCCCTCCTCGCGGTGGCGCGCCCGGATGGCCGGGTCGGACCGGGGCGCCGGGAACAGGCCCCGCAGCCAGGCCCGCAGGTAGAGGCCCGTGCCGCCGCAGGCCACCACCACGCGGCCACGCGACGCCACGTCGGCCGCCGCCACGTCGGCCAGCTCGGCGAAGCGTGCCGCCGAGAAGTCCTCGTCGGGATCGGCCACGTCGAGCAGGTGGTGCGGCACCCGGGAGCGCTCCGCGGCGGAGGGCTTGGCCGTGCCGATGTCGAGGCCCCGGTAGACCTGCATCGAGTCGCAGCTCAGGATCTCGCCGTCGAGCTCCGCGGCGAGGCGCAGCGAGAGCGCGCTCTTCCCGGAGGCGGTCGGCCCGACCACGGCGACGACGCGAGGTGCGGCCGCGTCGGTCCCGGTGCCCACCGTCATGCTAGCTACGGCCCAGCCGGCGCTCGATCTCGCCGAGGGGCAGCCGCAGGAGCACCGGACGCCCGTGCGGGCAGTGGGCCCGCAGATCCACGGCGTCGAGCCCCTCCAGGAGCGCCCGGGCCTGCTGCGGGCCGAGCACGTCGCCGGCGCGCACCACGCTGTGGCAGGCGATGGTGGAGAGGAGGTCGTCGAGACAGTCCTGGGCGGTGCGGGTCGCGCCCCGGCCCGCCAGCTCCTCGAGAATGTCGCGGAGCACCTGGCCCGGGTCGCGGTCCACGAGCGACTGCGGCACGACCTTGACGGCCAGCGTGTTGCCGCCGAACGGCTCCAGCTCGAAGCCCAGCCGGACGAGCGCCTCGCGCTCGGCGGTGGCGGCCGCCAGCTCCCGTGGCCCCAGCTCGAGCGTGAGCGGGAACAGGAGCCGCTGCGTGCGCACCTGGCGCTGCTGGTGGGCCTCGCGCAGGCGCTGGAACGTGATCCGCTCGTGCGCCGCGTGCTGGTCGATCACGACCAGCTCGTCCTCGCCCTGGCACACGAGGTAGGTCCGGTGGAACTGGCCCAGGTAGGTCAGGCGGCGGAAGAAGGTGCTGGCGGCCACCGCACCGGCCGCGGCGTCCGCTTCCGCCGCGTCCGCCGCCGTCGTCGCACCCGCCGCGCCAGCGCCTGGGGCCGTGACGGCCGCCTCCCCCGCCCCACCCGGGACCACGCCGATCGGCTCCTCGTCCCTGCTGGACCGTTCGGGCCAGCGCAGCTCGGCGGTGCCCCCCGGCGTGTAGCGCGCGAGCGCCTCGCGCAGGCGCTGGCGGTGCTCCGCCTCGCCGGGCGAGCCCCCCGCGCCCTGCGAGTCCGCCGCGGGTCGCGCCGGCCCCGGCGGCAGCGTGTAGAGGCGGACGGGGCGCGACGGCGCCCGGTCGAGCCAGGGCGCCGCGGCGATGGCCCGGGCGATGACGTGCCGCACCGCGGCCTGCACGTCCTGCGGCCGGGCGAAGCGCACCTCCAGCTTCTGCGGGTGCACGTTCACGTCGAGGGCGCCACGGCCGATCTCGAGGTAGGCCAGGGCCAGCGGGAAGCGGCCGCGCTCGACCAGCTCGCCGTACCCCATGCCGACGGCGTGGAGCAGCTGCCGGTCGCGCACGAAGCGGCGGTTGACGAAGGTCCGGCACGAGCGGCCGGTGGCGCCGCTCTCCTCGGGCGAGCCGAGGAACGCGTGCACCCCGACGCCCCCCTCCTCGCCGCTGGCCTCCACCAGCTCGCCGCCCCGCGCCGCGCCCCGGCGGCCCAGCGCCGCGCGGATGCGCTCCGCGAGGGAGCGGTGCGGCGGCAGGTCGAGCGCCAGCCGGCCACCGGGGCGCACCCGGAAGTGCACCTCCGGCCCGGCGAGCGCGAGGCGCTCCACCGCCTCGAGGCAGTGGCTGGTCTCGGTGGCCTCGGCCTTCAGGAACTTGAGGCGCGCGGGCGTGTTGTGGAGGAGGTCGCGCACCTCGACCTGCGTCCCCTCGGCCACCCCGACCTCGTGCGCGTCGCCCGGCACGGCCGCGTCCACGGGGAGGCGCCAGCCCGACGGGGCGCCGCGGGCCCGGCTCGTGAGCACCAGCCGCGACACCGCGGCGATCGACGGCAGCGCCTCGCCGCGGAAGCCCATGCTGCGCAGGTCGACCAGGTCCTCGGCCCGGGAGATCTTCGAGGTGGCGTGGCGCTGCAGCGCCAGGGCCACCTCGTCCGGCGTCATCCCGCTGCCGTCGTCCGTCACCCGCACCAGGCCCCGGCCGCCCGCCTCGATCTCGACCTCGATGCGCCGCGCGCCGGCATCGAGCGCATTCTCGCACAGCTCCTTGACCACGGAGGCCGGCCGCTCGACCACCTCGCCCGCGGCGATCTGGTCGCACAGCTCGGGCGGCAGGATACGGATGCGCGGCTCGGCCATTCGTGACCCCCGTCGGCCACTAGCTACCACGGCCCCGGGCGCTTGTCACGCGACGGGGCCCGTCAGGGCCGCGGGGGCAGCGGCTCGGCGGGCGGCGGCTGCCCCGGCAGGACCGGCGGCGCTGACGGCGGCACGTGTGGCGAAACGGGCGGCGTGGGCCGGCCGGGCGCCGCCGCGTCCCCCGCGCAGGTGACCGGCACCAGCTCGAACCAGGCCACCCACGACGGCGAGGCCTCCGTGACGACGCGCAGGTAGCGCGCCACCACGGGAGCGAAGGTCAGGTCCACGATCTCGAGGTTGCGCAGGGCGCGGGCCAGGCGCAGCCGCGGCACGAAGCTGACGCCGTCGCGCGAGGTCTCGACGACGTGCGTCGCCTCGCCGTCCGGGGTCATCGCGGCCACTCCCAGGAGCCCCCGCACCACGAACGGGGCGCCGAGGTCGAGCGCCACCGCCTGCGGCGGGTGAGCGCCAGCGTTCCACATGGTGCGCGCGTCGCCGTCGATGGCGGCGGTCGCGTCGGCGCCGTTGGAGCCGCGAGCCGCGACCGGCGCGATGCGCCGACACCCCTCGCCGAGGAGAGGCTCCCAGGGGGCCGTGGTCGGTGACGTGGGTCCGCTCAGGCACAGCGGCGGGCGCGGGCACGGCGGCGCCGTCGGGCACGGCGGCGCCGACGGGCACGACCGGGACGGCCCGCAACCGGCCACGAGCACGGCCAGCCAGACGGCTCCCACGCTCCTGCGCCCCAGGTTCCCCATGCCTGCTGATGGTAGCCGCTCCTCGAGCGCGCGAGAAGGCCGACCGGGCTGAACACCTGCGGTCTCCGGACCGCCGAAGGGTACGTCCTCGCCGGGCCCCGTCGAGCGGCGGAGAGGGATGGGGCGCGGGGCTGGCGTGTGAGGAGTCGGGCGCTGGCGGCCCGTTTGATCGAGTCCGAATTGCGCAGAGTGTGAAGTTGCCCGGCCATCAAAGGCTTGATCGGGCTTCAATTGCACATCCTGCGCAATTCGGGGCGGATCAAGCCGAAGCCGCGCAATTCAGGGCCGAACAACCGCCGTCCCGCAATCCGGGACGCGCCGGGGCGGGCGAGGATGTGCCCGGAAAGCGCGTACGTCCTCGCCGGGCCCCGTTTCCGGCGGATGGGGGCCGGGCCGGGGGGCCAAGCGGGCGGCCTGGGGATGGGCTCAGCACCGGGCCGCCAGCCGCTACGGCCGCCCACCGTCACTTGCGGGCCGCGTCCCGTTGGCGGAGGATGAGCGAGCCGCGACCCGGCGCGCGGCGCCTGCCGCGCCGTTGGAGGCGCCCCATGTCCCAGATGACTCGCTGGTTCCAGGAAGGCGGCTTTGCGATGTTCCCGATCTTGCTCCTCGGGGTCGTGGGCCTCGTCGGCACCATCGCCGGGCTCGCCATCGGCCTCTCTTCGCGCCGCCGCGGAACGCCCCTCGCCTTCGGCGCCGGGCTCCTCGCCGTGGCCGTGCTCTGCGTCGGCATCGGCGGCGCCTCGTACTTGATGGCCGAGATGAAGATCGACGCCGCGCTGGTCGCGGTCGCGCCGGAGATGCGCGACGAGCTGCGCACCGTCGGTCGGGCCGAGGCCCGCGTGGCGCTGACCTTCGGCGGGGGCGCGGCCGCCCTGCCCGCCATCGGCGGCCTACTCCTGGTGGCGCTCGGGCTGGCGCGCGGGCGCGATCCGGCCGCCGGGGCCTGACGCACCCAGGCGCGACCCGACCGACGGTGCTTCGACCGACGGTGCTTCGATTGACAGCCGCCGGTAGGGGGCAATAGACTGACGGTCGCCCCACGGCCCTGGCGGTGAGGGCAACGGGCCTCCGCGGCGTGCGGCAACGCGGGGGCGACAGATTCGGTCCACGGGCTCCCCGGGGGAGGAAGATGGCGAAGTCACGCACGTCGACAGGCAGGAAGCGGATCGCGGTTGAGCGCGCCTTCGACCCCGAGCAGCGCGTGGTCGCGGTCACGGGCGCGCACGGCTTCTTCGGCTCCCAGGTGATCCGGCAGCTCGAGGAGGACCGCCGCTACTACAAGATCCTCGCCATCGACATCCGGAGGCCCGAGGTGCCGATGGACAAGACCCAGTTCCACAAGGTCGACCTGACCTCGCCCACGGCCGACGCCGAGGTGGCCGCGGTGCTCGCGCGCGAGGGCGCCGACACGCTGGTGCACGCCGCCTTCCTCTACGGCCCCACGCACGCGGAATCGTGGGCTCACGAGCTCGAGCTCATCGGCACCATCCGCGTGCTCAACGCCGCCGCGGAGGTGGGGCTCCGCAAGCTGGTGCAGTGGAGCCTCACCGCGGTCTACGGCGCGTACCACGACAACCCCAATTTCCTCACCGAGTCGCACCCGCTGCGCGGGCACCCCGTGAGCCGCTACCTCAGGGACCGCATCGCCGCCGAGGAGGAGGTGCGCACCTTCCGCGCGGAGCACCCCGAGACCATCGTGACGGTCCTGCGCACCGCCAACACGATCGGCCCGACCATACCGAACTTCGTCACTCGGTACTTCCGGACCCCGGCGGTGCCCGTGCTCATGGGGTACGACCCCCTGATGCAGTTCCTGCACGAGGAGGACGCCGTCGACGCCTTCAAGCTGGCCGTCGACAACGACGTGCCGGGCGTGTTCAACATCGCCGCCGACGGGGTGCTCCCCTACTCCACCGTGCTGGCGATGATGGGGCGGGTGCCGCTCCCGGTCCCGACCTTCTTCGCCTTCCCGCTGGCCCACGCGCTGTGGGTGGCCCAGGCGCTGGAGACGCCGCCGAGCTTCCTCGACCAGCTGCGCTACCTCTGCGTCTCCGACACCCGCGCGGCGCGCGAGCGGCTCGGCTTCCAGCCGCGTTTCGACATCAGGTCGGCGATCCACGACTTCCTCGGCGTCGAGCTGGAGCCCGGGGACCTGGCGAGTGAAGGAGGGAGGGCCTAGATGGCGAAGCCGGTGCTTGGCGACAACCCGTTCGGAAGGGCTCCCGCGCCGCCGCCAGCGGAGCCCGCACCGCCGCCCCCACCGCCTGCGCCGCCGGCCGCCGAGCCCACGGAAGAGGCCACCCGGCCCACGGCCCCCCGTCGCCGGGGCCGGCCGGCGACCGTGGCGAAGGCCGCGCCGAAGCCCGCCGCCAAGGCCGCGCCGAAGCCCGCCGCCAGGGCCG
>JACRCY010000089.1 GCA_016218785.1 Deltaproteobacteria bacterium | reverse complement strand
GGCTCGCCGCCGGCCTGGGCGGGCTGATCCGGTTCTGGGGGTTCGGGACGCACGCGGGCCGGGTCTGGACCGTGCTCTACCTGTCGCCGCGCCCCCTGTCGGCGCCGGAGCTGGCCACCCGGTTGCGGATGTCGGCGGGTCTGCTGTCGCAGACCCTGACCCTCCTCGAGCGCTGGGGCGTGGTGACGCGCTTCCGGGCGCCGGGGCGCAAGCTGCTGTTGCACGCCGGGGCCGAGGACGTGTGGAGCACCGTCACCCGCGTCCTCTCGAGCCGCGAGCTGGGCATGGTGCGCGATCTGGTGGCGCTCACCGGGACCGCCGCGGAGACGGCGCGGCGGGCGCGCGCCACGGGGGCCGACCCACGGCGCGCCGAGCACGTCGAGCGCCGGGTGCTGGCGCTCAGGCGCCTGGCCCGGGTGGGCGAGGCGCTGCTCACGGTGCTGCTGGCGGCGGGGACCCTCGACCTCGGGCGGCTGCGCGGCGCCATGCGCCTGGTCGGCCAGGTGCGGGGGCAGGGGGGGCCATGACGCCGTCCGAGGCCGCGCCGCTGGTGGCGGAGCGCGAGGGCGCCGCCGTGCGCGACGCCCTGCAGGACGACCTCGCGGCCATCGAGCTCAGCCTCGCCGGGGTGCGCGCCGTGTACGCGCCGCGGCTGGACGCGGCCGCCCGCCACAGCCTGCTCGCCGGTGGCAAGCGCCTCCGGCCGCTGCTTACCTGCGCCGTCATGCGCACCCTCGGCCGCGACCCCGGCCCGCAGCGCGCGGTGATCGCCGCGGTGGAGCTCATCCACTGTGGCTCGCTCCTGCACGACGATGTCATCGACGACGCCGAGACCCGGCGTGGTCGGCCGGCCGCCCACCTGGCCTTCGATCCGCACACCGCCATCCTGGCCGGCGATCTGCTCCTGGCGCTGGCCCTCGAGCGGCTGGCCCGGTGCGGGTGCGCGGCCCTGCAGGTGGCGGCGGCCACGGCCCTCGTCGAGGTGTGTCAGGGAGAGGTGCTGGAGCGCGAGCAGCGCTTCGACCCCGAGGTCGACCTCGCGCGGGCACGCCGCGTCAACCACCTGAAGACGGCGGCGCTGTTCGGCTACGCCGCCGAGGCGGGGGCGCTCCTGTCCGGCGCCAGCGATGCGGAGCGCGACGCGGCCCGCGCCTTCGGCCGCGCCCTGGGCGACGCCTTCCAGACCGTGGACGACCTCCTCGATTGGGAGGGGGACGCGGCCACGGTAGGGAAGCCGGTGGGGCGCGACCTGTGGGGTGGCCTCGTCACGGTGCCGGCGGCCCTGGCCGGCGAGCGCGATCCAGCCGTGCGCGTCATGGTGGGTCGTGTGCTCCAGGCCCGCCGCGACGGCGCGGCGAGCCCGCTCGAGCTGCCCGAGCTCGCCGCACACCTCGAGCGCGCCGGGGGCTTCGCCGCGGCGCGGGAGCTGGCCGCCGCCGACGGGCGCGCGGCGACCGAGGCCCTCGGTCGGCTCCCCGCCGGCCCGTGGCGCACCTGGCTCGAGACGCCGGTGCGGCGAGCGCTCGAACGCACGTGCTAGGCGGTGATGATGACCGTGGCACAGGAGTCTGTCGGGGCGGCCCCCCGCCCCGCGCCGATCGTGGTCTGGTGGCGCGCCCTGCGGGCCTACTCGTTCCCGGCCTCGCTCGTGCCGTGCCTCGTGGGCGCGGCCTACGTGGCCTTCGCCGGGGCGCCCGTCGACTGGCGCTTCCTGCCGCTCGTGCTCGTGGGCGGCGTGGCGCTCCACGTCGGCACCAACCTCGTCAACGACGCGGTCGACTTCCAGCGGGGCGTGGACACGCCCGACGCGCTGGGCGGCTCGGGCGTGCTCACCGCCGGCTGGCTCGGCGCCCGTGACGTCTGGATCGGGGCCCTGGTCGCGTTCGGCGTGGCCGCGCTCGTCGGCGTGCCCCTGATCGTGGCGCGCGGCTGGCCCTTCGCGCTCATCGGCCTCGTTGGCGCCCTGGGCGGCTACGCGTACACCGGCCCGCCGCTCGCGCTCAAGTACCGCGCTCTCGGCGAGGTGTGGGTCTTCGTCCTCATGGGCACGCTCATGGTGGTCGGGGCGGGCTACGCGCTCAGCGGCACGCTGCCGCCGCGGCTGTGGCTGTGCAGCATCCCGGTCGGCTTCCTGGTGGCGGCCATCCTCGCCGCCAACAACCAGCGCGACCGCGAGGGGGACCACGCCCACCGAGTGCGCACGCTGGCCACGCTGCTCGGACCCGCCGGCGCCCGCGTGGTGACCATCGGGCTCGTCGCCGGCACCTACGTTTCGCTGGTCGCGCTGTGGGTGGCGCGGTGCGTGCCCGCGCTCGCGTTGCTGGCGCTCCTGACCGTCCCCCTCGCCGTGCCCCTCCTGCGCGCGCTCCGGCGCGACGGCCCGGGCCGGCCGCTCGCCCCCGGCACCGTGGAGCGCATCGCCGCGCTGCACCTCTTCTTCGGCCTCGCCTACGCCCTCGGGCTGACGCTGCACGCGGTCTTCGCGCGCTAGGGGTCGCGGGAGACGGCCCCGCCTGGCGCACCGCCGCCGGGCCTCGCGGCTTGACGTCCGGCCTCCAGCCCGACACGATGCCAGCGATGATGCCATCCGAGTCGAGGCCCCGCGGGGCCGCCCTCCGGGTCGCGGTCTTCCTCCTCGCGGTCCCGGCCGCGGCCTGCGGCGACATCGCCGCCGGACCCGAGCAGCAGGACGCGGCGGCCTGCGAGGGCGAGTGGGACGGCGAGCCGTGGACCGTCGTGGAAGACCCCACGTTCGTGCGCGGGCCCTACCTCCAGTCCGTGATGGGCGACCAGGCGGTCGTCGTCATTCGCGACGCGCCGGGTGGGCCGGACGCGTGCGTGGACGCCGCGTGCGACTCACTGACCGTCGAGGCGCGCGGTCTCGACGGCACGCTGATCGAGACGACGTCGATCACCCGCTGAGCACACCCGGGCCGCCTACCCCAGGACGTCGCCCAGCTCCGCCACCGGCAACGCCTCGATCCGCTCGTGGAGGCGGTAGCGCGTGGCGCCCGGGTAGACGACGTAGAGTCCTTGCAGCCCGAGGTCCTGGAGCGCCACGTGCATCGACCGCGTGACGCGCGGCGCGTCGCCCCATTTCACCTCGAAGCCGAGGCGCGCCGCGCCACGAGTGACGAGGATGTCGAGCTCGGCGCCGCCGTGCGTGGCCCAGAAGTGGACGAACCGCTCGCCCACGCGCCGCACGATCTCCTCGAGGACGAAGCCCTCGAAGGACGCCCCGAGCTTGGGGTGGCTCTCGATCTCCCGGTACGTGCCCAGGCCGAGGAGCGCGTGAACGAGCCCGGGATCGCGAACGAACACCTTCGGCGACCGCACGACGCGTTTCTCGGCGTTTTCCAGCCACGGCGGCAGCTGCCGCACCACGAGCGCGCCCGTGAGGATGTCGAGGTGCCGGCGCACCGTGGGGTAGCTCTCCCCGAGCGCCCCCGCCAGCTCGGCGCCGTTCCACAGCTGCCCGTGGCGGTGGGCGAGCATGGTCCACAGGCGGCGGAGCTGCGGCCGCGAGCGGACCTCGACGTCGAGCGCCGTCAAGTCCCGCTCGATAAAGGTGCGCACGAAGTCCTCGCGCCAGCCGAGGCTGTCGGCGTCGGAGCGCGCGAGATACGAGCGGGGGAAGCCCCCGCGCACGAAGAGCCGCCGCCAGCTCGCGGCGCCGACTTCGTCGAGGGCGAAGCCGCCGAGCTCGATGAAGCGAACGCGGCCGGCGAGCGTCTCCGACGACTGGCGCACGAGGTCGAAGGACGCGCTCCCCAGGAGCAGGAAGCGGGCGCGGAGCGGCCTCCGGTCGGCCAGCACGCGCAGCACCGGAAACAGCGCCGGCTGGCGCTGCACCTCGTCGATGACGACGAGCCCGCGGCAGCGCTCGAGCGCCGTGAACGGCTCCGCGAGGCGCTGCGCGTCGCGCATGTCCTCGCAATCGAACAGCTCGCCGGCGCGCCCGGAGAGCACCTTCCGGGCGAGGGTCGTCTTGCCGCTCTGGCGCGGCCCCAGCAGCGCCACCACGGGGCTCGCCCCGACCAGACGCCGCACGTGCTGCTCGAGACGGTCGCGAGGGACCAGCTTCATGCTTGAAATTCTATACTAGCTCATAAAGATTTTCAAGAATGCTACTGAGGCAACTGCGGCCGACCCAGGACGTCGGGCCGGGGGCCTGGGTTCGCTACCGCCGCGCCACGACGACCGTGCTCAGGAAGGCGTCGAAGTCCTTGAGCCCGGCATCGAAATCGCCCGGGCGATTCGCGTAGCCCACCAACACGAGCAGCCTGGCCGTCGCGTACCCCGCGCCACCGGCGTGCATCTGCTTGCGTTCGGTGCGCGCGAGGGCGATCCGGATCTTCGAGTGCCGGCTTGCCGGGTCCAACCGCAGCTGATCGGCGTTCGCCAGCTCGATCGTGGCTTCAAGGCCGTCCTGGCCGCCCACCAAGCGATTCCTGGTGTCGCCCGAGCACCGTGCATGCCGCCAGAGCCGGGAAGACGAGGCCTCTCAGGCCGCTGCGTCTCATGCGCTCACGCTGCCTGCGGCGCCCAGGCGTGTCAAGCTCCCGACGGTCGGCCCAGCGCGGCGCGCGCAGCCCGGGGCTCCGCAGGAGCGGCCTTTCTTGCCCCCTGCCTGCGCGCGTGGTACGCCGGGATCATGGGCGCCCTCTCGCTCGACCGCGCCATCGACCTCTTCCTCGACCACGTCAAGATCGAGAAGGGCCTCGCGCCCAACACCGTGCAGGCCTACGCGCGCGACCTGTGCCGCTTCCGCGACTTCTGCGCGCGGAAGCAAATCGACGACGCCACCGCCGTCAGCGAGCAGGCGGTGGTCGACTTCCTGCTCGACCTGTCGCAGCGCGAGCTCGCCATCCGCAGCCAGGCGCGCAACCTGGTCTCGGTGCGCGGGCTCTTCAAGTTCCTGCGCGCCGAGCGCCACGTGGAGCGCGACGTCACCCAGCAGATCGAGCTGCCCCGCCTGCCGCGCCGGCTCCCCGACGTGCTCACGCTCGACGAGGTCGAGCGGTTGCTCGGCGCGCCCGACCTCGCGACGCCGCGGGGCCTCCGCGACGGCGCCATGATCGAGGTGCTCTACGCCACCGGCCTGCGCGTCTCGGAGCTGGTGTCGCTGACCCTCGCCGACGTGAACCTCCAGGCCGGCTACCTGTCGCCCATGGGCAAGGGGCGGAAGCAGCGCCTGGTGCCGTTCGGCGAGAAGGCGCGCGACCGCGTGCAGCGCTACCTCGCCGAGTCGCGGCCCCAGCTCGCGCACGGCCGCGTGCACCCGGCCCTCTTCGTCACCGGGCGCGGCGAGGGCATGAGCCGGCAGGGGTTCTGGAAGCTGCTCAAGCGCTACGCCCTCGCCGCCGACATCCGCAAGCCCATCTCGCCCCACAAGCTCCGCCACAGCTTCGCCACCCACCTGCTCGAGCGCGGCGCCGACCTGCGGGCGGTGCAGGCCATGCTCGGGCACGCCGACATCTCCACCACCCAGATCTACACGCACCTGTCGCGCATCCACCTGCGCGAGATCTACGACAAGCACCACCCGCGGGCCTGAAGCCCGCAGTAGCCGCACGCCGCCGTGGCGTGGCGGCCGCGGGGGTTTGACCCGCCGCCGGTCGCCCCGCATACTACCCGCAGGGCACCGCTTGACCGCACCCGCAGGGTCGAGTACACCCGCCCGGGGAGACCTTCGTGCCGGCCAGCTGGAACCTGGAGTTCTTCCGCAACGTGGTGGTCTCGATGATCGCCCTCATCCTGTCCATCGCGGTGCACGAGTTCGGCCACGCCCTCGTGGCCGACCGGCTCGGGGACCGCCTCCCGCGGAGCCAGGGACGCGTCACGCTCAATCCCCTCGCCCACATCGACCTCCTCGGCACCATCGCCCTCCCCCTGATGGGCCTCCTCTTCGGCGTCGGCGCCATCGGCTGGGGGCGGCCGGTCATGATCCAGCCACTGGCCTTCACCCGCAAGCTGCGCATGAAGACCGGGCACCTGCTGGTCGCGATCGCCGGCCCGCTGATGAACATCCTGTTCGGCATCGTCATCTCGCTCGTGGGCCTGCTGCTGCTGCGGACCGGCCTGGTGCAGAACCCCCTGGTGCTCAAGGCCATCTTCGGCGTCGTCTTCCTCAACTTCATCCTGGCCTTCTTCAACCTGCTGCCGTTCCCGCCGCTCGACGGCGGCGCGGTGGTCGCGGGGCTTCTGTCCGACCGCAGCAAGGTGGTGGCGTCCCTGCAGAGCTACGGCCTGTACCTGGCCATCGCGGTCATGGCGATCCCCTTCGCGCGGCGCGTCTACGCCGTGCCGGCGGCGGTCCTCTACGAGCTCTGGCTGAAGCTCCTGGGCATACGGTGATGACCGAGACGGTCGCTCCACCGTACCAGGTCGAGCTGCCCGTCTTCGAGGGGCCGCTCGACCTGTTGCTCCACCTGGTCAAGAAGCACGAGCTCGACATCTTCGACATCCCCATCGCCTTCATCACCGAGAAGTACCTCGAGTACCTCAACCTGATGCGGGCCTTCTCGCTCGAGGTCGCCGGCGAGTACCTGCTGATGGCCGCGACCCTCATGTACCTCAAGTCGCGCGAGCTGCTGCCCACGCCCGACCCGCTGCAGGAGGAGCCGGAGGGGGAGGAGATCGACCCGCGCGAGGAGCTGATCCGGCGCCTGCTCGAGTACCAGAAGTACAAGGAGGCCGCCGAGCACCTCCACGGCCGGCCGGTGGTCGGCCGCAACGTTTGGATCCGCGGCGCGCCCGTGACCGTCGATGAGCAGGGGGAAGCCCCCTTGGCCGAGGTGAGCGTCTTCAAGCTCGTCGAGGCCCTCGCCACGCTCTGCCAGAAGAAGAAGATCGACTTCAGCCACGACGTGGTCGTCGACCGCGTCTCCATCGCCGACCGCATCGGCGAGCTGTGCGACCTGCTCGCGGCCCGTCCGAGCGTCACCTTCGAGGACTGCTTCACCTACGAAGCGCCCACCGCGACCCAGGCGCGGATCGAGGTGGTGACCACCTTCCTCGCCCTGCTCGAGATGGCGCGGCTCAGGATGATCCGCCTCCACCAGGTCGACGGGTGCGGGACCATCTACATCTCGCGGCTCGCGGCGGACCTCGGCCAGGCGGCGGCCGCGGCTGCCGCAGACCTCGCCGCGCGCGAGGCCGGCGCTACGGCCGTGCCCGCTCCCGGGGCGGCGGCCGCGCCCGCGACCACGGCCGCG
>JACRCY010000075.1 GCA_016218785.1 Deltaproteobacteria bacterium | reverse complement strand
GCCACCGCGCTGACGCCGAAGCCGGCCAAGGGGCAGAAGACGCCGGCGAAGAAGGCCGCTCCGGTGCTGCCCACCACCTACGACGACCGCGCGTGCATGACGTGCCACACGGAGCTCACCAGGCGGCCGTTCAGGCACAGCCTCTTCAAGGACGGGAACTGCTCCGACTGCCACGTGCCGGCGCTGCGGCCGAGCAACTGCGACGGCACCGTGTCCGTCGGCGGCCGGAAGACCTCGACGAAGACCTCGGCGTTCTCCGTGGAGGTCTCCATCACCGGGTGGCGGCACAAGGAGCCCGAGCCGAAGCTGTGCACCCGCTGCCACGAGGGCATCGTCACCGACGAGAACGTTCACCCCGCCATCAGGTCGGGTGGCTGCGCCACGTGCCACAACGCGCACTCCAGCGACCTGAAGAAGCTGCTCAACGCGCCGGTGCAGAAGCTCTGCCAGGAGTGCCACCGCAAGGACGACAGGCGCTACGTCCACGAGCCGGTGGCGAAGGGCGAGTGCATGGCCTGCCACGACCCGCACACCGGGCTGGACAAGCCGCTGCTCAAGGAGGAGCGCAAGGCCCTGTGCGACGCGTGCCACGCGCGGCCGAAGCTGTCGCCGGCGAAGCACGCGAAGATGAAGGGCGACTGCTTCGAGTGCCACATGGCGCACGCCAGTGATTCGAAGGGCCTCCTCAAGGCGCCGCCAACGCCGGAGGTGTCGAAGGCGCCGCCGCCGGCCGAGGCCACGTACAGCGACTCCGGGTGCGCGAAGTGCCACGCGGGGCTGACGAAGAAGCAGTTCCGGCACTCCATCTTCAAGGACGGCGCGTGCGGCGACTGCCACGTGCCGTCGGAGCGCCCGGGGGCCTGCAAGGAGCCGGTGGGCAAGGGCTGGACGCTGAGACAGCCTGACCCGGCGCTGTGCGTCAAGTGCCACGACAAGCTCCAGCACAAGACGCCGCTGCACAAGACCATCGAGGTGCGCGGGTGCAGCGGCTGCCACGACCCGCACAGCTCGGACCTGAAGAACGAGCTGAGGGCGCCCGTCTCGACGCTCTGCTACCGGTGCCACGCGCGGCAGGACACCATGGTCGGCACGCACCCGCCGGTGTTGAGGCGAGAGTGCCTGACGTGCCACGACCCGCACTCGGGCCAGGCGAAGCCGTTGCTGAAGGCCGAGCCGAACGCGCTCTGTGCCGACTGCCACAAGGCGGACCAGGTCCTGCCCGCGGGCGAGCCGCACGAGCCGGTGACGAAGGGCCGGTGCATCGAGTGCCACGCGCCGCACAGCTCGAGCTCCGGCAGCCTGCTGGTGGCCTCGGGCAAGGAGCTGTGCCTCACGTGCCACGAGAAGGGGAAGCTGGGTCGCGACGGCAACGACGCGGCGAAGAAGGTGATCACCCTGAAGGGCGCGGTGTCGATCCACGGGCCCATCCAGAAGGACGAGTGCCAGTCCTGCCACGTGCAGACGCACACCTCGAAGCTGCCGAAGCAGCTGAAGACGCCGGGCGTGCGCCTCTGCCTGAGCTGCCACGACAAGGTGCTGGGCACCGAGCGGCTGCACCGCGTCATCGACGAGAAGGGCTGCGCCGCGTGCCACCTGCCGCACACCTCGGAGAACAAGAAGCTGCTCACCCAGTGGCCGATCGAGAAGCTCTGCCACGAGTGCCACGAGCGCAAGGACCTCAAGGAGAACCTCGCCAGCGTCCACGCGCCGGTGCAGATGGGCGAGTGCCTCGAGTGCCACGACCCGCACGCGGGCGAGCAGAAGCCGATGCTGAAGGTCCGCCGCGACGACCTCTGCTTCCAGTGCCACGACCTGGTGGACCTGGCGCCCAGGCCCGAGGTGCACTCGCCGGTGAAGGAAGGGAAGTGCTTCGCCTGCCACGATCCGCACGGCTCCGAGACGCCCAGGCTGCTCGTGGCGGCGCCGGCCGCGCTGTGCATGAAGTGCCACGACGCGAAGTCGCCCGACAAGTCGATCCAGGCCTTCGCGCGCATCGACCTCTCGAAGAAGGTGGTGCACCGGCCGGTCGTCGAGAAGGACTGCCAGGAGTGCCACGTCCCCGGCCACAGCTCGAAGGTGAAGAAGCTGCTCAAGAAGAAGCCGGCGGGGCTCTGCTACGGCTGCCACGAGCGGAAGGACAAGGACCCCTTCGTTCACGGGGCGGTGTCCCTGGGCGACTGCGTGGTGTGCCACCGCCCGCACTCCTCGGACCAGAAGAACCTCGCGCCCTGGGGCCGCGAGGCGAAGCTGTGCTTCGAGTGCCACGAGGACGACCTCTCCGCGCGCGAGGTGCTGCACAGGCCCGTCGCAGAGGGCCGCTGCAGCAAGTGCCATGATCCGCACGGGGCGAAGAACCCGTTCAACATCACCCTCGGGCGGGGGCCGCAGGTGTGCCTCAAGTGCCACGAGAAGATCGACGTGGACGTGAAGGTGAAGCACTCGGCGCTGGTGCGCTACGGGTGCACCGGCTGCCACGACCCCCACGGCACCGCGAACCCGTCGATGCTGCCGAAGCCCATCAACGAGGTGTGCCAGCGCTGCCACGAGAAGATCAAGGACGGCTCGCACGCCGCCAACATGATGAAGGGCGGGCACATCGTCACCGGCGACTTCGACCCCCGCCGGCCCGACAAGACCTTCAGCTGCGCGAGCTGTCACAACCCGCACGGCTCGAACAACCCGAACTTCTTCTACTACGGCAAGGACACCGGGCAGATGTGCGACGGGTGCCACGGCGACCGGCTCGGCATCAGCCCGGACCTGAAGGACGTCTCGAAGAAGAAGAAGCCGAAGCTGCCCGACGGCGGCGTGCCGGTGGCGTTGCGGTACGACGCCGGCTGGCTGGGCCCGGAGGTCCTGGTGGAGGTCGAGGAGTCGCCGGCGCGAAAGCCGCAGAAGAGGCCGCTGACCTCCGTGGATGGCGGCGATCCGTTCGCGGAGATACACGGCGGCGGGACGCCGTGACGGGGCGCATGAGGCGAGCAGCGGTCGTGGTAGGTATCGGAGCGAGGTGAGCCCCCCATGTTGACGTTGCTGATGGTGACGATCCTGGCCGCGCCGCCGGACGAGGTGCTGGCGACGGTTGACGGCAAGCCCATTCTCCACTCGCAGGCCGTCGCTCGCGCCCGGGCGACCGCGGGCGCCGGCGGCGTCGGCGACCTGCGCAGCCTGGTCGAAGACCTGGTGAACGAAGAGGTCCTCGCCGGCGAGGGCTACCGGCAGGGCCTCGACAAGGCGCCCGCCGCGGTGGCCGCCGCCGAGGCCGAGCGCCGCCGCCTCGCTGCGGAGCGGCTCCTCGCGAAGGACGTCTACCCGGCCGTGGTGGTCGAGGAGGCCGCCGTCCGCCAGATGTTCCACGAGACGGGGGACAGCGTGCGGTTGTCCGCCATCGTGCTCGCCACCGAGGACGAGGCGAAGGCGCTCCTCGAGCGCCTGGCGAAGGGCGCGGACTGGAACAAGGAGGCGCTGCACTCCCTCGACATGCGCACCGCACGCAGCGGCGGGGACATGGGCGACATGACGCGCGGGCAGCTGGGCGGCGCGCTCGGGGAGGCCGCGTTCAGCGCGCCCATCGGCAAGCCCCACGGGCCGGTGCGGCTCGAGCTGGGCGTGGGCGTCATCCGCGTCGCGGGCCGGCACCTCGCCGACGAGAAGGGCCTGCCCGCGCGGCGGGAGCAGATCGTCGGCTTCATCACCAGCCAGTCCCACCAGATGGTGCGCACGCACGACGTCAAGACGCTCGAGGGGAAGTACAAGGCGATGCTCGACGAGGCGTTCCTCAAGTCCACCGGCGTCGCCCTGAACCCCACGCCCGAGCAGGCGGCGCGCGTCGTCGTCCGGGTGGGCGCGTCCCAGGTGACGTACGGCGAGGTGCTCGCGGCCCTGGTGCGCACCTTCGGCGCCCAGCAGAGCGGCCACGTGTCGGGGCCCACCGTCAAGCGGGACGTCGCGAAGTCCGAGCTGGAGCGGCTGCTGCTCGAGCAGGCGGCCGTCGACGCGGGCTACGGGAAGGACCCGGCGGTGGTGGCCGGGGTGAAGCTCGTCGAACGCGACCAGGTCGTCCGCGAGCTGGCCGCCCGCATCCGCGAGGCGACGCCCAACCCGACGCGCCCCGAGCTCGAGGCGTACCTCGCCGCCCACGCCGCGGAGTACCGGCGGCCCGGCACGCGGACCTGCTCTCACATCGTCTCTCGCACGAAGGACCAGGCCGCGCTGCTGCGCGCGCGCCTCGAGAAGGGCGAGCGCTTCGACACCCTGGCCGCCGAGTACAGCAGCGACACGCGCACGGCCGCGAAGGGCGGGGTGATGGGGGTCGTCGACGACAACGCGCTCGCGGCGCTGGCCACGAAGTCCAACGAGCCGGCCCTGTCGGAGGCGCTGCGGCCGCCCGTGCCCGACGCGGTGAGCCAGCCGGTGCAGAGCCGCGCCGGCTGGCACCTGGTGCGGTGCGGCGCGGCCACGCCCCCCTCGCTGCCGAAGGTCGACGAGGTGCAGCAGCAGGTCGGGCAGCGGCTGCGCACCGAGCGGGCGGACGAGGCGGTGCGGGAGAAGATCGCCGCCCTGCGGCGCGGCGCGAAGATCTCGGTGAACGAGGCGCTCATCGCGCGCCTCGCGCAGAAGGCGGGAGGTGCAAAGTGAAGGCGCCCTTCACCCGGAAGACGGCCGCCCTGGCGCTGCTGGTGCTCACCGCCGGGTGCGCCGCCCGGCCGATCGGCAAGCCCGTGGTGTGGCCCGCGCCGCCGGACACCCCGCGCATCCGCTTCGTCACCGCCTTCCGGTCCGGCGCCGACCTCGACCTCTCCGCCGGCGCCGAGTTCATGCGGGCGCTGGTGGCCGGCAACCGCGACGTGTCCATCGTCCGGCCGCAGGGCATCGCGCTCTCCCCGGACGGGGGAAAGCTGTACATCGCCGACTACCCTGGCGGCCGGGTGCTGGTCGCGGACTTCAAGGCCAAGACGCTGCAGGAGCTGGCCAACTCGGACGTGATCGGCTGGCCGTTCGGCATCGCGGTCGACGCGAAGGGGCGCATCTACGTGGCCGACCAGCCGGGGAAGCGGGTGGTGGTGATCAGCCCCGCCGGGGAGCGGCTGCTGTCGTTCGGGCGCGAAGAGGAGCTGGTCCGCCCCTGCGGCGTCGCCGTCGACTCGAGGAACGGCCTCGTCTACGTCGCCGACCCCGCGACCATCGACACCCCGGACCACCGGGTGCTGGTCTACGACTTCGAGGGGAAGCTGGTGCGCACGATGGGGGAGGGCCGCGGCTCGGAGAACGGGCAGTTCAACGTGCCGCTGTGGGTCGCGGTGGACTCCGCGGGCCGCCTGTACGTCGTGGACGCGCTCAACTTCCGGGTGCAGGTCTTCGAGTCCGACGGGGCGTTCGTGGCGGCCTTCGGCAAGAACGGCGACAGCCCCGGCGACTTCTCGCGCCCCAAGGGCATCGCGGTGGACAAGTTCGGCGTCATCTACGTCGCCGAGGGCGAGGTGAACGTGGTGCAGCTGTTCAACCAGAACTACGAGCCGCTGATGTACTTCGGCGGCCCCACCGACAAGCTCGAGTACCCCGACATGCCCGCCGGCATCGCCGTGGACCCGGCCACCAACCGCATCTACCTGGCCAACGAGGGCCACCCGCGCATCAACGTCTACGAGCTCATCAACACCACCTCGAACGACCCGGGTTTTGCCGGCCAGAAGCGCCGCAAATAGGGTGGGGCATCTGCCCCGGCCCCTTGCGGATCGGGTGTCCTCACCCACCGGCGGCCGTTTGCTTCGCCTCAAGTCGTTGATCGGCCGTGGAGTCGCTGGCACTGATCCTGCTAACCAACGCGCAGGGTTGGGGGCTGTCCCCAGCCAAGTAGCGCATCTCATCACCGGGGAGCACAACTTATGAAGCGGTTGGCACTTTTGACGGCAGTTCTCGTTCCGACGGTTGTCTTCGGCCAGATCACCGCGTCGAAGCATGACTTCTCGCTCACCACCGGCCCGGCGGCCTCGTGGCGTTCCACCACCAACACGCAGCTCTGCATCTTCTGCCACACGCCGCACAGCGCCATTCAGCAGTCGCTGTTGTGGAACCACACGGCGTCTGCCGAGAACCCGGTCTTCACCGCGGCGAACACCAACGACGGCACCGCGCTGCCGACCACCATCCCGGCGACCAGCCCCTCCCGCCGCTGCCTGTCCTGCCATGACGGCTCGGTGGCCATCG